>JAIBBZ010000018.1 GCA_019694435.1 Pirellulales bacterium | reverse complement strand
CGAGAAGCCCAGCGCATGCAAGATTCGGCCGAGGTGGTCCGGATGGTACGCGATGCCGAACTTGCGGCGGACGACTTCGGCGATCCGCGGACAGGTCCAGAGGTCGCTGTCGAAGCCGGCAGCCAGCGGCCCGGCGACGAGAATATCGCAGAGCTGGTGGCATTGGTCTTCCGACAAGCGGCGCGCGGCGGGCTTGGGCTTCTTGGGCTTCAAGGCCGCGACGCCACCGCCGCGAAAGGCCTTGATCCAGCGTTTGATACTCGAACGGCTGACGTGCAGCCGCTCGGCGACGGCATCCTGGGTCGATCCATCTTGGAGCAACTCCACGGCCAAGCGACGGAGGACCATCCAATCCTCCCGGCTGCGTGAAGAAGAAGGGCTCATGCACCGTACTACGGTGCTAGCGATACGGTCGGTTCAGAAGAAGCGCAGGGGGAGTAACAAAGAAGCCTGCACCATCACGGGGGTCAAGCCAAAGGCGTCGCCAATCTTCGGTATTTTCAGCGGGCGCACAGCAGAAGCCGATTACCTATCGCGCACAGCATAGCAAAGAGATGAACGGCGACACTGTTTCTTGATGCGATGTATGCGGCTAGAATCACTCGACTCGCCGTTCGCTCCTTTGCAAGGACACGACCATGAAACTTCCCGTGCATCTCCTGGATCGCGCCGAGGCGGAAATGTCTTTCAAGGGCGACGCCATCGACACCGCTCGCGCTCGCATCGCCTCCAACGATCCCCACACGCTGGATGGCCGAGAAAAGGCGGAGCGCCGGCTACGCATGATTGCGGAAGTTGCAGCGGAAGACTTGGCGGACGCATACGAGCGCTACATCGGGGACAACGAACTACTCCCCATCAATTACCTGCTGCTCGGATATTTGCAAAGTCGATCGGTCGGCCTCATACGCTACTTCGATCGCAAGGAAGGCAAAGAAGCCATGGCCACGGGCTTCCTGATCTCCGAGAGCCTGTTGCTGACGAATCAC
The DNA here is from genome assembly GCA_019694435.1 of Pirellulales bacterium. Taxonomy (NCBI): domain Bacteria; kingdom Pseudomonadati; phylum Planctomycetota; class Planctomycetia; order Pirellulales; species Pirellulales bacterium. The sequence continues at coordinate 106,862 of JAIBBZ010000018.1, read as the reverse complement.
CACGTGTTTCCCGTCAAAGATCCTGCAGAGTTTCTCAACTTCGCCAAAGACGCCACGGTCGAATTCAATTTCGAGTACGACATCGACGGCAATCGCGGCGAGTCCGTACGGTTCGCGCTGCAGCCTGACCGCTTTTTGTATACGTTCCAAGACCTGGACATGGCGATCGTGGCCGTCAGCCCCAATGATCGCACGAACAAATACGCGCTCAAGTCCCAAGGCTACCTCGTGCTGAATGGAAATCTCGGCAAGGTCGGCCTGGGGGATTTCGCGAGCATTATTCAACATCCTAGCGGCAAAGAGAAACAAATCGCGATTCGCAAGAACGAGGTTATCGCCACCGACCAGCAGTACTCGATTCAGTACGTGAGCGACACCGCGCAAGGCAGCAGCGGCGCGCCGGTGTTCAATGACCAATGGCAAGTCATCGCGCTCCATAGCGCAGGTGTGGGGAAAAAGAACGCGCAAGGTCAGTATGTTGATCGGGACAACCAGGTCATCGAAAGCGTCAACGGACGCATTGACGGGGACCGGATCGTATGGGAGAGCAATCGTGGGATCCGCGTGAGCGCGATGATGCAGCACCTGAACTCCGCGGTTGCGGCACATCCACTCATTCAGCCCCTCTTCTCCGCGGCCTACACCGACAGCCGGCCTTATGCGTTTCTGTCGCGGCCGACGGTCGATGCTGAGCGGACGACGCTGAACGTCGCCCCCGCCACGGCTCTCCCGGCCACATGCCCACCCGTCAACATCCATATCAGCATTGGCTCAGGCGGCCAGGTTTCTGCGGTGTCGTCCGCAGGACTGCCTGGACCGCTGACGACCACCGACGCGGCATTCGAAAAGAAGTTTGAAGACGAACTCGACTTCTCGGACTGCACCGGCTTCGATGCGAACTTCCTCGGCCAATACATTCCGATGCCGATTCCCAGCCCGAACCTGCGGAAGAAACTGGCGTTTCTCGTCGACAATCCCAGTGCCTACACGCTGAAGTACCATCACTTCAGCACGCTTCACCACGCGGTGCGACGCGTGCCGATCGTCAGCGCCATCAATGTCCACGGCAAGCACCGCTATCAGGAACTCAACGTCGAAGGCTCTCGTGTCGATCGCTGGTATCGTGACAACCGGATTGATTTTGACGTGCAATTGAACGACGAGTTCTACAAGTACAGCGGGTTCGACAAAGGCCACTTGGCCAGGCGTGAAGATGCCGAGTGGGGGACTAGCGTGGCCAAGGCAAAACTAGCTGCCGATCTCACCTGCAGCTATGCCAACGCGGTGCCTCAAGTGCCCGCGCTCAATCGAGCTCGATTCGGGTACACCGGTCGTTGGGGCAAGCTCGAAGAAGAGTTGCTGGAAAAGGGAATTGAGGACGAGACCGGCCTGTCAGCGCGCATCTGCGTCTTTAACGGCCCGCTGTTTGATGAGGAGGATCCGATCTTCAAGGGTGTCGCGGTAGCGCTCAAGTTCTACAAGATTGTTGTCTGGTACAACGCAGAACAGCAGTTGCAGACAACCTGTTATCGGCTCTCCCAGGAGAAACTCGTGGGAGAAATCGAGTTTGAAGCGTTGAGATTCGACGAGGTCTTCAAGACCAGCCAGATTCCGATCGGAGAAATCGAGCGTATAACCGGCCTCGAGTTCCACGAGAACATCGTCAAGCATGACACCAGCAACGGTGGCGAGGAACCATTGGATTGATGGTCGACGAGGCGATACCGCATGCATGGAAAATGGCGCTGCACACGGTGAGTCGTTTGAAGAGGCTCGCATGAAAGTCGGGGGATGGAGCCGAAGGAAATGACGGGGCTGCAGCGGGGCATCAAGGCGAGGGCCGGAGCAACCCCTCTGGACTGCCATCAGCAAATCATTCGACCTGAAGTAGCGAAGCGGCGTTCCCCACGCTCGTGCGTCACTGCCACGCTGCACCGCCGGACAACCGGCAGCCTGTTTTTGACTGCCGTCCTGCCCGAAGTCCAACCAGGGAACCAGCTCAAAATCAACGGGGCTGGGGTACGGGTTCGAAGAACTCTTCCTCAACTTCGCCCGAATCACCGAGGAACTCGTGGCCTTTCGATTGAAGGCGGACGCTCGTCTCCGTCGTGGCGCCGCTGGTCAAGTTCACGCGTTGAGCGCGGTAGGCCCCCGGACCTATCGGCAGCTCGAAGTTCGAGTGCACGATCATCAAGGCTTCTTCGCCGGCCGGCAGGTTTCTCACCTCCGCCACGCCTGCGGCATCGCTGAGTCCACGATAAGCGGCGGCGGCCCGCGGGTTGATCCAGGCGTCGATCCCTCGGCGACTCGCATCTCGCAAGATGTCGCGGCTCGATACGCGATTGTCGCAATAGATCTGGCTGCCGCCGTCCCACCAATGGACATTGGGACTGAAGATACATTCGGCGCCGGCGAGCGGTTGCCCTTCGGGCCCCTGGACCTGGATCCGGCAAGTAGCCGTCGGCGTCATCGCCACCGTAATCGCGTTGGCCTCAGCAGCCAACGGAAACGCTTGCGGTCGCAACAACCCCGAACTCGCACGATCCGGTTCCACGACCCCACGCTCAGGCATGGTCCCCGACCTGGCGATGTAGCCATCGCAAACAGCGATCACTTGCAGCAAGTCGCCGCGCGGCAGGCCTTCGAGCATGAAGTTGCCGTCGCCGTCGATCGTGGCCACCGCCCTCCAATCGATCGCTTGCCAAAAGTTGCTCGCGACGCGATGCACGGTCGCGGCGTTGATGCGGCCCTCGCGGACCGGACGCGGAACCGAGTCGTCGAGCCGTCCTGTGACCCGCGCGCAGGGCTCCAAAGTCAGTCGAATCTCGCGACGCTCGTCGTTGGCCAGATCGATCTGCTGCACAGGGCTGAACAGTGCCGGGCCGTCGTCGGGGAGATAGGCCAGTCGTAGCAGCAGTGTCCCGGCCGGAACGCGCGGCGGCAGCAGCCGCCCGTCGGAGTCGTATTTCAAGGGCTGACGATAATCCAGCGCCGGGGCGCTGTCCAACAGGTAGAGATACTGACGATCGACGACGCGGTCGCCGGCGTCGGGCATCACGACGAGTTGCGCGCCGCGCTCGAGTGTGATCGTCTGCACCGCGTTTGGCTGCCCCGCGTCACGCACATCGACGTCGGTATGCGAAGTGCCGGCATAGTCCGGATGGGTGATACTGCATGTCAGGCGCTCGGGGCGAACTTTCTCCGCTGCGAACATCAGCGCCGGATACCGAAGGGTCGCCTGTCCATTCGCGTCGGTGACCGCCAGCTCGGGCTTCGGTTGATTGTCGCTGCCTCTCCAGAGCGAGTGCCCCAGGACCGAGTGCGCGGCCCATGTATCGACTTGCGCTCCCGCGATGGGCTTGCCTTGGGCGTTCACGACGCGGATGCGTTTTTCCAGTAGCGGCGTTCCAGCGTTCACCTGACCCGCGTCGGCCGCCGGATCGCTCGCCGGCGGTGAAGCCTCGGGTTCGGTCGGTTGCTCCGTGCGATCCGCGGGCGCTGGTTCCACTTCACGGTTCACGGCCTGGGCGACCCGTACGCCTACGGCCATCGTGACCAGGGCCACACCCAGCGTAAGGGCCAAGGCCATCAAGGCTGCGCGGCGGCTCAGCTGCGTCACGATCTCGCGCCGCGCGTCCAGCAACCGCTCGATGCGCACGGTAAGCTCCGACGGCGTGCCGTCGGCAATCCCGACGGCGCCGGGGACCGTGCTGGGACTTTGGAGCATGCGCTCGGCCAGGTTGACGATCAGCGCCGCGTAACGGCGTGGCTCGTCGATCTGTGCGGCGACTACATCGTCGCAAAGCTGTTCGCGGACCTGCGAAATCTTCCGGCTCAGGGCACGCACCAGCGGATTCCACCAGTGGATCGCCGTTGCCAACCGCTGACCAAATCCGATCCACGGATCGCGGCGGCGCAAATGAGCCATCTCGTGCAGCAGCATGAGCTGCCATTCCTCGTCGCTCCACCGGCAGCGGTCGAGCGCCGGCAATACGACGCGCGGCCGCAGCACGCCCAGCGAGACAGGTGCCGCCAGCCGAGATGATTCGAGCAGCAGTGGCGCGCGACGCAGCCCGGCCTTGCGCGCCGCTGCGCTCGCGAGGCGCATGAGACTCGGGGATCGAACCGGCATCGCCCCAGCGAGCAGTTTGCTGACACGTACGACACCCTGCGCCAGCCGGCAAAGCTGCCAGCAAATGCCGATGATCCACAGCGCTGCCAGTGCGCCGCCCAAGCCTGGCAGCCATTGCGCGGCGCTCGCCCAGCGCGCGACCGCGATCGCAGGCCGCGGCGAAGATGGTGCCTGAGTGGTACTGGGTGATGCGCTGCGAGGAGTCGCCGCGGCCGTGGCTTCCGCGATTTGATCGCGCGGCGCGCCGCGCGACGGCACACGCAGCGCCAACTCGTCGGGCACCTGCGCCGGGCACATCGAACCGGCCGGCAACCACAAGACGATCCGCGCCACACCGAGACGATGTCCGGCCGTGACCACGAACGGCGCCGCCAACGTCAAACCAAGCCCCGCCAGCAACAGCGTGTTGCGCAAGGGCAAAGCCGCGCGGCAAAAAAAGCGGTTCGCCGCCAAGGCCCCCCCCGCGGCCAAGGAGGCGGCTACCGCCAGATTGCCGAGAAACACGAGCAGTGCGAACGCCTGGTCCGAAGTGGGCGCAAACCACATCTTCAGTTCCTCCCCTGGGGTTTCTTGCTCCGGTCGGCGTCCGTCAATAACCGGCGCAAATGGTCGATTTCGGCCGGTTTGATCTGCTGCGAACCCAACAGGTTCAAGACGAGTTCCGCCGCCGAGCCGCCGAAGAAGTCGTCGACAAATCGCTCGGTCAACAGCGTGGTCGCCGCCGCGCGTTCGACCGTAGCCACGTAGCGGTAGACGCCTTCGCATTTGCGGCGCTTCAGCCAGCCGCGTTTCTCCAACCGCCCGACGAGGTTGAGCACCGTGGTCCGGGCCACTTCCCGTTGGCGGGTAATCGCTTCCCAGATTTCGGCCACGGTGGCCCCCTCGGGCGCCGACCAGACGGCCTGCATGATTTCGAACTGCACCGCGGTCAGCGCGGCGTCCGGCGGTGGCGCCATGGCAGGCTCCTTGAACCAGCAACAACCAGACGACAGTTGTCGTCACCCGGAGCGTAGTGGAAGACGACAACTGTCGTCAAGCAAGAAATTCTCGACTGCCGCGGCTTAGCCGCGGCGGTTCTGGCGGGCGAATTCGTGGAGGCGTTCGACCAGGTAGGGGCTACCCACGAAGAGCGGCGTGCGCTGGTGCAGGGTCTCAGGCTCGATCTCGAGGATCCGCCGCGAGCCATCGCTGGCCATGCCGCCCGCCTGTTCGGCCAGCATGGCAATCGGGTTGGCCTCGTACATCAGTCGCAATTTGCCGTGCGGAAAGTGCACCGTCGGCGGGTAGAGGAAGATGCCACCCTTGAGCAGCGTGCGGTGGAAATCGGCCACCAGGGCGCCGATATAGCGCGACGAGTAGACCGTGCCGTCCGCACCCGACTTGAGCCAATACAGATATCTCCGCACATACTCGGGAAAGCCGTCGGCGTTGGCCTCGTTGCACGAGTAGATGCTGCCGCGTTCGGGCATCCGCATGTTCGGATGACTGAGCACGAAGGCCCCGATCGACGGGTCGAGCGTAAACCCGTTCACACCGTAGCCGGTCGTATAGACCATCATCGTGCTCGAACTGTAGAGCACGTAGCCGGCGGCGATTTGTTTCAGTCCCGGCTGCAGCACGTCGCGGTCGGGATGGGCCGAGTTCGCATGATCGCGCCGCAAGATGGAAAAGATCGTGCCAACGCTGACGTTGACGTCGACGTTGCTCGACCCGTCGAGCGGGTCGAAGATCACGATGTATTCGCCGTGGCTGGGATTATCGAGCACGACGACCGGCTTCTCGTTTTCTTCCGACGCCAGCACACCGACGTTGCCGCGGTTGCCCAGACAGTGCAGCAGCGCCTCGTTGGCAAACACGTCGAGCTTTTGGACGATTTCGCCTTGTACGTTCGTGTCACCGGTTGTGCCCAAGGCGTTGTTCAAACCAGCGCGGCGCACCTCGGAGGCCACCATTTTCGTCGCCAGCGTGATCCCGCAGAGCAGCCAGGAAAAGTTGCCACTGGCATGCGGTGCCTTCTCGCTTTGCTGCAGCAGAATGTGCTGTTCGGCCGTGGCGGGTGGCGCGCAGCTCACGATCTGCCCGTTGTTGATCCGCGTCAAATCGGTCGACGGTGCGCTCATGCTCGTGCGGAAGCTAAAGGAGGCTACCCCGGGATGGACCGGCTGCACTTCGGATGTGCAACCACCTATCTAAAATGATATCGCTCGAAAGCCGTCGCCGCACGGCAGAAATGGCTCAAATGCACGGGCCACGGGCAATAGATTGTCGCACGGCCGAGTCGCGTCGCTGCAAGCGTCACATTCCTTCGCAAAGCCGCAGCTCGGTCGACGAGATATCCTCGCGAAACCGTGCCTGTGGCACCTCGCGGCACATCCCGGCGAGCAACGGCGGCAGCGTCAAATTGGACAGGCCCGTAAACGTCTCGCCAAGCTTGCGTCCGAACACCAGGAATGAGGTGCCTTGTTCGGCGAGCGTACGGAGCTGTTGTTCCAGTCGCGCTTCGCCGCCGGCATAGCGCGGGTCGCCCAGGCGGCGGATCGTATCGACACCGACGACGAACACCGCGCCGGGAAATACCGCGACTTTGTCGACGAAATGCGCCGCGTCGGTCAACCAAACGGCTTCGTCGCGCGAAAATCGAGTCAGTCGCTCGGCAATCTCTGTGTAGTCGAGCGCCGGTTTGTCGACATTGCGAATCGAGATTTCAAACTCGCACGGCCGGCCGATCTCGGCGGCGGCAATCTCGGCCATCCGGCGGTGCCCGATGTGGAGCGGATTGAACGCGCCAGGGAAAACCACGCGCCCTGGGGAGGTCGGCTCGCTGGTGCGCGCCGCAGGGGTTGCCGCCACAACCTGTCGGGCACCCAACAACAATTCGCGCCAGTCGTCGGGGGCGCGGGTCTCGATGCGCTCGACCGGCTCGTCCGATTGCAACCCGGATGGCGCTCGCGCTTCCAAGCCCGCATGCTCGGCAATCAGGTTCAGCAGCGCGCGGGAAATCACCTCTTCCTCCTCGGCGCGGGTTCGCCGATCGCGAACCAGCACGATCGAGCAGGCCAGCGTCCGTGCGGCCGATTGCAGCGCCAGGTGGGCCCGGTGTTCGCCCCGTTTCACCCGGTCGCTGGCCAAACTGGCCGTGCAGGCCACCCCCGCCACCCCGTCGGGATCGGGATACCCGTCGGCTCGTGCAAACCGACGTGCCCGATCGAACCCGACCATCGCCATGGCGCGGGCGGTACGTGCCGAGCAAAAGCGTTCAGGGCGCGAGCCGAGCCACGCGGCCAGCGCGGCCGACGCATAGGGAACCACGGCCTCGAGCAGCGTGCGCGACGCCCCGGGAACTCCCAACAGCTCGGCGATGGCCCGGCTGCCCCCGCCGGTCGCCGCGAGGACAACCGAGGCCCGCTGGCTGTGGATGGCCGCGACGAGTGCCTCGGGATTGATCTGCCGGAGGGACATAGCGGCCTCTGCGCGGACGGAGAAAAAACCGGGGCCAACAACGGTGCCGAAGCCTACGGCGCAAAGCCTATCCACAGCACATGTTAGCACGTACGACGTTGCTGACCGACCGGGGACAGCCCAATTGTCGTCCGATTTTTCCAAGATTTGCGCGCCAGCGGCGATTTACTCCTAGTGACGGCATCAGCCGCCGGTGCCGGACCATTGCGACCCACATGTTTTTCGTCGGCGTGCGTTGGCAAACAAGGGTGTAGAGCCATGATCAAGAAGGTACTGCTTTCGACGGTGGCGGCCGCTGCGCTGGCCGGGATGTTCTTTGGCCGTGACGCCTGGAGTTATTTCCGCACGGCCGGGGGTTGGGTGAAGGATTCGGTTCGCAGCAGCGTGCCGGTCGAATTCGAAATCGAACGGGCTCGCAAGATGCTCCACGAGCTGCAACCGGACATCCGCCATTGCATGCATGTGATCGCCAAGGAAGAAGTCGAGCTGTCGCGGCTGGAAAACGAGATCGCGTCGGTCGAGACCAAGCTGAACGACGAACAGGCCCAGCTGAAACGGCTCAGCGGCGACCTGGCCGGCGGCGGAACGACGTTCCAATACGCCGGACACAGCTACACGGCCGACCAGGTGAAAGCCGATTTGGCCAACCGATTCAAGCGGTATAAGACCAAGGACGCCACCTTGGCCAGCTTGCGCAAGATCCACGATGCTCGGGGCCAGAGCCTGCTGGCGGCCCGGCAAAATCTGGACGGCATGCTGAGCACCAAGCGTCAGCTCGAAGTGGAAATCGAAAACGTCGAGGCCCGGCGTAAGATGGTGGAAGCCGCGCAGACGACGTGCAGCTACCACTTCGACGACAGCCGCCTGAGCCGGCTGAAGCAACTGGTCTCGGACATCGCGACCCGGCTGGAGGTCGACGAAAAGGTGATGCACGTCGAGGACGAGTATCGCAGTGAGATTCCGGTCGAAGAGAGCGCCCCGAGCGACATCGTCGACCAGGTGACGAGCTACTTCGAATCGCAGGGCGCGCCGGCCGTGGCTGCGAACCCGGCGAACTAGCTTGAGCCCTGGCTGAGGGCAGGACAGCCGGTGAGTTTCCTTGTGTGGGCCCAGGGTCGCGCGTCTCGCCGCACAGCGAGGCCGCGACCCTGGCGATGCGCCTTAAGCATCAAGCATTGCCATCGATGGGTGTAAGGCATGTTCGAGGCCTGGCGACTCAAGTACCGCGAAGCGGAAGAAGCCCTCAAGCAGGGCCGGCTCGACGAGGCCGGGCAACTGCTGAACGACGGCGAGCTGCGCGGGTACCTGCCGGCCAAGAAGCTGCTCGCCAAGGTGGCCCAAGGATTGATCGACCGGGGCAACGCCCGCCTCCAGCGGGGCGAAACGGCGGCCGGATGGCGCGATGCCCAGACCGCCTCGCAATGGGGCGCCCAGTGGCAAGTCGTTGCGGGACTGCGACGCGAGTTGTTGGACAAGGGAATGCAAGAAGTGCGCGACTTTCTGGCGGCTGGCGATTATGCGGCGGCCCAGGCGCGGCTCGACGAACTGGCACGCCGCGAGCCCGCCAACGCCGATTTGCGCAAACTGCTGCAAGCCACGCAACATGCCGCTGCCGCCCAACGGCTGGCCCGCTCGGGTAGACTGGCGGAAGCGGTCGAAGAGCAGCAGTCGGCCGCGACCCTGTGTCCCGAAATCAAGCCCCTGGCCCAGCGCCGCGAACAATTGGCCGCCAGTTGCGAGCAGGCCCGTGGCCAGGAGCAGACGCTGCACCAGGCGCTGGCCGCGTCCGATTGGCAGGCAGTCTTGGCCGCGGCCGACGCGCTGCTCGAGGTCTCGCCCGCGCACGAAGCCGCGCGCGACGCCCGCCGGCGAGCGTGGGCAGCGGTCGGCACGCAGTTGGCAGCTACTCAAGTCCCCCAGGCACGGTTCGCACCGCGACGCGCCATGCAACTTTCGCCCCACGACCTGGCCGACCCCAAGAACCTCGCTCCGCAAGGCCACGTGCCCGGACCGCGGTTCGTGCTGTGGATCGACGCCGTGGGCGGATACCTGGTGTGCCAGGGCGATCGGATCGTCATCGGGCAGCCCGATCGCGATGCCGGCGTCGACGTCGGCATCCTGGGCGATTTGTCCCGGCAGCACGCCATCGTCGAACGCATCGGCGAAGGCTATGTGCTCCACCCGCTGCGGGCGGTGAAGATCGACAGCCAGCCCGTCACCCAGCCCACGCCGCTGCACGACGGCGCGCTGCTGACGCTGGGGGAAACTGTTCAAATGCGGTTTCGCCGGCCACACGCGCTGAGCCAGACCGCACGCTTGGAATTCGCGAGCCGCCATCGCACCCAGCCGCCGGTTGACGGGGTGATCTTGATGTCGGATTCGTGCGTATTAGGGCCGGGACGCGACAGCCACGTCGTTTGTCCTCAATGGCCCCACGAGGTGGTGTTGTTCGGACGAGGCGAGGAACTGGGGTGCCGTGCACCGGCGGGGTTGGAGATTGACGGCGTACGGTACGAAGGTCGCGGCACGGTCAGGCCGGGATCGAGGATCACGGGAGAGGCGTTTTCGCTGTCGCTGGAGTCCATTTGAGGCCCCGCACGCTCGAACGCAGCTGCGCTCACAGCCATACGGGGGCCCGAGGCGCTGGACAGATGCAAGAAAGCACAGCTACCCTAATTCAAGACAGTGATGCTCCGATGAACCTGCCAGGCTCCGAGCAAACGGCACCCCGCGAACCGCGCAGCGGCGCAAATCGCTTTGCCTATCCGAGCGGTTCGCGGCCGCTCGAGGGCTACACGGTCAAACGTGGCATCGGCCACGGCGGCTTTGGCGAGGTCTACTACGCCACCAGCGACGCTGGCAAAGAAGTCGCGATCAAGCTGATTCGCCGCAATCTGAACATCGAGCTCCGCGGCGTGATGCAGTGCTTGAATCTCAAGCACCCGAATCTGGTCGCGCTTTACGACGTCAAACACGACCAGGCCGACGATACCTGGGTCGTCATGGAATACGTCGCCGGCGAACAGCTCGAAGACGTCGTGGCCCGACATCCGCACGGCTTGCCGCAAGACCAGGTCCTCGCTTGGATGCACGGCATCTGCGCGGGCGTGGCCTATCTGCACGACCGCGGCATCGTCCATCGCGATCTGAAGCCCGGCAACATCTTCAACGACGAGGGCCTGGTCAAGATCGGCGACTACGGACTTTCGAAGTTCATCTCTTCGAGTCGCCGTAGCGGACAGACCGAAAGCGTCGGCACCGTCCATTACATGGCGCCCGAGGTGGCCAACGGCCGCTACGGCAAGGAAATCGACATCTATGCCCTGGGCATCATGCTCTACGAGCTGCTCACGGGCCGAGTGCCGTTCGAGGGCGAAAGCGTGGGCGAGGTGCTGATGAAGCATCTCACGGCGCAGCCCGATCTGAGCGCGCTGCCGGAGCCTTACCGCACGCTCGTGGCTCGTTCCTTGGAAAAAGATCCGCAGCAGCGCATCAACAGCGTCGCAGAGTTCATGGCGATGCTTCCGCCGCCACCCAGCGGGATGCCCAAGATCCAGCCGACCTTGGAGAGCACGCCTCAGCCCTCCGATCCGCTGGCACACACGGTGGCCTGGAACGGCAGTGCCCGGGCAAACCCGGGCGCAGCCCCCCAAGGCTTTGCCGCCGCGGCTGCCGGGGCGGCGCTGGGCGGAGCGGCTGCCGCGCGCCCGGCAGGCGCGCAACGGGCCGTGTTTCTGCCAGGCGAGCCGATCTGGACCTCGGCGCGCGAGGCGACGACCCGCGTTTGGAACGCTTGGAACGAGTCGCAACTCGGCCTGCTGCCCAAGCTCATCATCTTGTTCTTTGGCGTGATCGGCGTCTTGGCGCTCTCCGGCCCGTTGTTGGCCCTGATGATCGTGTTCGGCACGTTCTATGTGCTCTACCTGATCTTCTGGTTGCTGACGGCACCGGGCGCAAAGCTATTCGGCTATACGCTTGGCCCGCCGTTGGGCTGGTCGCGCGGCCGTTCGGGGCCTCCGCCGATACCCCCGGTGTCACCTGCGGGCGCGCCGGCCATGACGGCTGGCCAGCCGCCGCAACCACCGCATGCGACCGCCACGGCACAGCCCGGCGGTTGGGCGCAACGGCACGCGGCCTGGCATGAAGCCCAGCGATCCGCAGCCCGAGACGCCCATACGCAATGGCACGCCCGGTTCGCCGGACACGATCAGGCGGCCGTACCGCTGGTGATCAAGCCAGCCCGCGATCGCGTAGCCGACCTGATGGGTTCGCTGCTGTTCTCGGCGCTGGCTGCCGCCGCGGCCGCGGGATTGGTGTTCATCCTCCAACCAAGTCGTTTCGGCGTGGAAGACCTGGCCTCGTTGGCCATCATCAGCACGCTCGGCGCCTGGGGCTTGCTGGTCCCCGCGAAGTTCTGGGAAGGCACCGAGGGCGAACCGATCATGCGGCGCCTGGTGCTGTTCGCTGTGGGCCTGGTTGTCGGCGCTGCGGCATTCGGCGTCGACACCGCCCTGCTGGTCCAACCTCGCTACTCGGCCGGCGACAGCCCCAACCTGTTGCCCAACGGTGGTATCGGCGTGTTTGCCGGGCCCGACGGTCAACTGCTGTTGCCCATGTACCTGGCCTACTTCGGTTTCCTGTTCCTCGTACTCCGCTGGTGGAAGCAGGCCGAGCCCCTGCGCGAACAACGCTTGAGCCTGTGGGCCACGGCCGTCTGCGTCGGCTGGGCCGCGCTGCTGAGCAACTTCTGGCAGTATCCACAGCCGATGGGCATGCTCGTCGCGGGCACGATTTCCGTCGCGGTGCAATTGTCGAGTCCTTGGGTCGATCGTCGTGCCAGCGCGAAGGCGGCATAAATGCAATCCATCGATTCAATGCTTACGTTCTGGGACATCGTGATTGTCCTCGTGGGCACGCTGCTGCTCGCGAAGATTGGGACCCGAATCGTCTGTGGCAAGAAGCGTTGGGGCGTGCTGCCTTGGCTGATTACCGGGGCCGTGGCCTGGATGTTGCTGCATCCGGGCCACCCGTTCCGCGAGCACGTGGTCACCTGGCGCGAGCGCGTCAAGACTGCGCTGATCGAACGGGATCGGGCGTGGCACGAAGCTACGAACCGGCGGATCGATGCCCGTCGCGAGGCGTACTTGCATTCGAATGACGACCTGTTGCGCGTCGACTTGCGACCGACGCCGGCCATGCAGCAAGTCAGCGAGGACGAATTAGCGTTGACGATCAAGTCGCTGTTGTTTGGACTCGCGGCCGAACCGCCCGATGCCAACACCGTTTCGATGGCCAACCTGCAAGAGACCGTCGTCCACCGCGACTCCGACGCCGAGCCGATTGCCCTGCGCGACGTGGCCAACCTGTCGCGCCGTCCGGCGCGCAAAGGCAGCCCGCGCGACGTGGTGGTCGAAGTGACCGCCAACTCGCCGGCGCTGCACGACATCCTGGCCCGAGCCACCCAGGCGATGCGGACCCACTTTCCGGACTGGGCGCCGGAATTCACGGTGCATATCTACACCGACGAGCAGAAGGTCAGCTTGCGCATTCCGGCCGAGCGCAATCGCGACATTGCGTCCAACCTGCTCGTCGAACACCGCGAGGCACCGCTACCGCCTGCTGAGCCGCCGGCCCCTGCGGTCGCGCCGACTTCTGCCGCGCCCCAGGCTCCCGCTGAGCCGCCGGCGCCTGCCGTGGCGCAGGCTCCGACCGTCGCGCCTTCCGTGGCCCCGACGGCGCCCGACAAGGCTGCGGCCGCGACGCCGGTCGGCCCCGACGGCCTGCCTGCCTGGGTTAAGCAGCTTTCGCATGCCGATCAGGGTCAGTATCACCTGATCGTGCATGCCGGCCCCTATGTGACCCAGGAGGAATGCCAGCGCGAGCTGAACCTGCAAATGACCAAGGGCGTGGCCCACTACCTCGACGAATTGCTCGGACCAAAGTCCCTACGGGTCCTGCCGCCGCTGGCCGAGATCAAGACCTGGCAAGCGGGACCTCCGGTTGTCGAATCGATCGAGCACCCCGAGTTCGGCACGATGTACCAGTTGCACCAGCAGTTAGTGATCGATCGCCCGCTGCGCGACAAGCTGCGCGAACGCCTGCGGCAACACCTCGTACAAGAGCGTCTCCTGTACGGCAGCGTCGGCATCGGGCTGGTGCTGGCGACGATCGGCACCGTGTTCGGCTATCTGCGCGTCGACACCGCCACGCGCGGCTACTATCGCGGTCGCTTGAAAGTGGCCGCCGGAGCCGCACTGGCGGCCATCGGCGGATTGGCCGCGCTCTGGCTCGACAGAATTGGCGTGCTCTGAGCCTGCCGTCCGCGAGCAGCGGTATCGGGCCCCGACTGGTAAACTAGCGCCATGAGTTCGGCCAACCAGTTTGACACGCTGTTGATTGACCGGATTCGCCGGGGCGACGCCGCCGCTTGGGAAGAGTTGATCGGTCGATTCGAGGGCCGGTTACTGGCCTTCGTCGAAAGCCGGCTGCGCAATCGGGCAGCCGCCGAAGACGTCGTCCAAGAAACGTTCGTCGGCTTCCTTACCAGCTTGCCCAATTTCGACCCGGACAAGCCGCTGGAAAGCTACCTGTTCTCGATCGCGGCTCACAAACTGACCGATGCCTTGCGTCGCGAAGGCCGCCGCCCGACCATCCCGTTGGCCGCCGTCGGCACCTCGACCAGCGGCTGGGACCTGCCCGGCCGCGACCCGCGAGCCAGCAGCATTGCCCGCAGCAGCGAACGCAAGCACTTGGAGGAACAGGCGCTCGCGGCGGCGCTGGTGCAGCATCTCGAGCGCTGGCGCGGCCGCGGCGACTGGGAAAAGATCAAGTGCGTCGAGCTGCTGTTCGTCCGCGGCTGGGCCAACAAGGATGTCGCTACGGCCTTGGCCATTTCTGAGCAGACCGTGGCGAATCACAAGTTCGACTTTCTGGCCAAGCTCAAATCGGCCGTGCGCTCGCAGGGACTCTCGGTCGACGTGTTTCCCGAACTGGCCGAGGCAACCGAATAGCTTGGGGGGCGACACGGCGATGGCAAAACCCAGTTTCAGTAGCTCGCAGTTGGAGGCTTTTCTCGAAGAGGCGCTGCCGATCGATGAGATCGCGCTCATCGAAGGCGCCCTGCGTCAGGACCCGGCCCTGCTCAAGCAGCTCACTGCCATTCACAGCCGGCGAGACGCGGGCGTGCATACCTTGGGCGAAATCTGGCGCCGGCACCGGGCCAGTTGCCCGTCGCGCGAGCAATTAGGCAGCTTCTTGCTCGGCGCCATCGATCCGACGGCCGGCGAGTACGTCGAGTTTCATCTGCAAACGGTCGGCTGCCGCTGGTGCCAGGCCAACCTGGCCGATTTGAACAACCAGAAGAGCAATGTCGCCCAATCGGCCGTCCGCCGGCGCAAATACTTCCAATCGAGCGCCGGGCTTCTCGGGCGACGCTAGGTTCGCCCCGACGGCCGCTTAGCAGCCCGTTGATTCTTATCAGCGGGCTGCGTGACCGCATGGATGCGGTCTCAAGAATGGCGACGTAAGTCGCGATTTTGCGAGCCGTGCGGAGCTTCGCTCAGCACTTGGCGAGGTTGAAATAGGCCACGAAGGCATATTTCAACGGGCTGTGAGGGCCGCGCGCGGCGCGTTGACGCCTCTCGCCGGCGGCCCGTAAACTCATCGCACCCACAGCGAAAACAGGGCCTGCGAGCCCCCCTGGCCGCCGCCCGTGCGACGGCCCTAACGAATTTCCGGGAAGGATCTTGCGCGCATGGCGAGCGGAAACGCGACGATCGAACAACTGGCCATCAACACCATTCGCACGCTGTCAATGGACGCCGTGCAGGCGGCGGCCAGCGGGCACCCCGGCACGCCGATGGCCCTGGCCCCTGTCGCCTACACGCTGTGGAACGACTTCCTGCAGTTCGATCCGCTCCACCCCTACTGGCCGGCCCGCGACCGATTCGTGCTGTCGTGCGGCCATGCCTCGATGTTGCTCTACGCCACACTGCATCTGGCGGGCGTCCGGCGCGTCGACGCGGCTGGTGAGCCGCGTGAAGAGCTCGCCATTTCGCTCGACAATATTCGCAACTTCCGTCAATGGGGCAGTCCGTGCGCGGGCCACCCCGAGCATGAAATGGCCCCCGGCATCGAGACGACGACGGGCCCCCTGGGCCAGGGCATCGCTACCAGCGTCGGCATGGCAATCGCCCAGCGTTGGCTCGCCGCACACTTCAACCGGCCCGGGTGTTCGCCGTTCGATTACCGCGTTTGGGCCCTGTGCAGCGACGGCGATCTGATGGAGGGCATCGGCGGCGAAGCGGCCTCGCTGGCGGGACACCTGAGGTTGGGCAACCTGTGCTGGATCTACGATCACAACCAGATCACCATCGAGGGCGAAACCGAGCTGGCCTACAGCGACGACGTCGCCGGTCGCTTCGCGGCCTATGGCTGGCACACGGTCGAGGTAGCCGACGCCAACGACCTCGTGGCCCTGCGGGCGGCCTATCAACAGGCCCGGCAGTCGGCCGATCGGCCGACGCTCGTCATCGTCCGCAGCATCATCGGCTACGGCGCGCCGAATAAACAAGGCACCCACGGAGCACACGGCGCGCCGCTCGGCGACGACGAAATCCGCTTGACCAAGCGATTCTACGGCTGGCCTGAGGACGAAAAGTTCACGGTGCCAGCGGGCGTCCGCGAACATTTCGACGCGCACCTGGGCCAGCGCGGCGCGAAGGCCTATGCCCAGTGGCACGCGAACTGGAAGCGTTACGCGCAGGAGCACCCGCAACTGGCCGAGCAGTGGCGACAGATGGCCGCTGGCGAGCTGCCCGCCGGTTGGGACCGCGATCTCCAGCCGTATCCGGCCGACCCGAAGGGGCTGGCCACGCGAGTCTCGAGCGGCAAGGCACTCGTGGCCGTCGCGCAGCACGTGCCCTGGCTCCTGGGCGGATCGGCCGACCTGGCCCCCTCGACGATGACCAACCTGACCTTTACCGGTGCCGGCGATTTCAGCGCGGCGAGCCCGGCCGGACGCAATTTTCATTTCGGCATCCGCGAGCACGCGATGAGCGCGATCGCCAACGGCATGGCGTTGTCGCAGCTGCGCCCCTTCGACGCGACATTCTTCGTGTTCAGCGACTACTCGCGCCCGGCCTTGCGAATGGCTTCGATCCTCGAGTTGCCGGTGATCCACGTATTTACCCACGACTCGATCGGCGTCGGCGAGGACGGCCCGACGCACCAACCGATTGAGCATCTGGCCGCGCTGCGCGCGATTCCCCGGCTGGCCGTGATTCGGCCAGGCGACGCCAACGAGGTGGTCGAAGCGTGGCGGATGATCCTGCCTTGGAAAAACCGCCAGGCGGCCTTGATTCTCTCGCGTCAGAACTTGCCGACGATCGATCGCACGAAATTCGCCCCGGCGTCCGGCGTGCAGCGCGGTGGATATGTGTTGGCCGATCCGCCGTCCGGCGCACCCCGGGTCGTCTTGATCGGCACGGGCAGCGAACTGACGCTGTGCATGGCGGCCTACGAGCAATTGACGGCGGCGGGCGTGAGCACGCGCGTGGTCAGCCTGCCGTGCTGGGAGGTCTTCGACGAGCAGCCGCAGAGCTATCGCGACGAGGTGCTGCCGCCGCAGGTCGCGGCACGCATCGCTGTCGAGGCGGGTATCGAGCAGGGCTGGTGCAAATACCTGGGCCCCGGCGGACGGTTCATTGGCCTGAACAGCTTCGGGGCCTCGGCCCCGTTCGCCACGCTGTACGAGAAATTCGGGCTGACCACGGGCCAGATCGTCGCCAAAGCGCGCGAGCTGGCGGGCTGAGGCTCGCTGGCGTTAATGGGGGGCCAAGATGCACGGCCCGCCTGGCTAATCAGCAGGCCAAGTCGTCCAACGGCGAGCGCCACAGCGGCAGCCGGGGAAACAGCGCCGCGGCCACGTCGGCCGCCACGCGGGTCGAAGTTTCGATCCGCTGCTGGGCCACGGCCTCGTGCACGTCGAGCTGACCGAACACCAGCCGGGTGAATTCGCGCATCGAACAACTCAAATAACTGCGCCCCAGCCGGCCGGCGACCACGCTGGTGCCGCGCCGCGAAACGACCAGCTGCATGCGAGCGCCGTCGATTTGCAGTCCGAGTTCCAGGCTGCGTTCGCCCGACGCCGCCAGCCGCGCCTGGAACACGTCCGGCAGCTTTTCGAGTACCGCCACAGGATCGAACAACCGGGCCATGACGTAATCGACCTGCTGCGGCTGGGCATACATGCCGCCGCGCGCCTGCTGGAACAATCCGTGCAGCGGCGAATCGGCTGGCCCATGATACGTCACGGCGTGATAGTCGCGCTCGATCGCCTCGCCACAGGCCCGGGCGAGCAATTCCAGCGCCGCGGTGGGGTGGTGCGGCGCCGCCATCAGCTCCACGATCTTGTCCTGGCGCATCACCACGTAGCCGACGATCGGCGAATCACCCTCTTCGAGTTCCAGCCGGTCGGGGCCGTCGATGGCGACGTGGATCTGATCGAAGTGTTTGCGGCTAATCAACCACCGCCAATAGGCCTCAGTCCGCTCCAAAGGACCGTGCGCGCGGTCGGTGTTTTGCGCGTAAATCCGCATCAGCGCCGGCATCTCGACATGGCGCCAGGGGCGGATATTCAGCTTCCACTCGGTGCCGCCGCGGCCGAGCGCCGAGAGCTGAGCCAACAGATCGCGGGTGTTGGCCTGCGAGCAGCTCACCGCGCCGCAAACGGCCCAACCCTGGCGGCGAAAGACCTGGGGCACGCGCGTGACCAGGAACGCGGCAAGCGACTGATCGGCCTTCATTTCACGCTCGGCGGCGGCCAGCAGACGCTGCGCCACGCCGCGGAGGCGGTACTCGGGCAGGGTGCCCAACCAATGCAGCGTGGCGACCGGCAAGTCGGTGCCGCCGAAACGCATCGTGCGCTTCGCGGTCTGCGCATGGCCCAGGATTTGGCTGCCGATTTTCAACAGCACCCGCTCGTTCGGTTCGTAGAAGGGGTCCTCGAGCAGGGCGAAGAAGCCGTCGCGCGAGGGGCCTTGAAACACGGCCATCAGGAATTGATGGACGGCCGCATGATCGGCGGCCGACGCCACTTCGGCCTCGGGCAAGGGGAATTCTTCCACCCGCGGCGCCAGATTGAGAGGCTTCGCCACGCATGGGGGCGCGGCCAGGGTGCCATGCGAGTTCGCGCTCGTTCCGACCGCCCGCTTCATCGACGGCGCGCTGACCGGCGCCGCGGTGCGCTGGGCGGCGGCGCCGCGCGTGGCGGGCTTGCGACGAGCGACCGTGCGCGGCTTGCGGCGTGAAGCGGCCGTTTTCGACCGCGAGCTACGGGCAGGGCGAGCTGATTTGCAAGTCGTGCGCGGCTGCGAATTCGCCTGAGAATTGGTCGCACGCATGCGAGAATCCTTTCTCTTGAAGATTCCTTTCCGTCATGCCGTTTCGGGCATGTCGCACTATGTTAGGCGCTCGCGCGCGACATTTCCAGCAAAAAATGCCGGATTTCCGCGATTGGAAACAAACAATACGCATATTCTCGCGATCCCAGCACCGCTGCGGCGCGAAGACCACGCTCGATCGCTCCACGCGCAGCGTGCAATTCCGCGCGCCGCGCGACGATCGCCGGCTGAAGTGACTCGTTCAAGCGACGAATCGCATGGCAGCGCTGTCGCGCGTTCGCGCGCGTCACAGCCCGATCGAGCCAGCGCTGCTTTTCGGCAATCAGCGCGGGCACGATCGCCGCGGCTGCGCTTTCGAGTTGCTTCGTCGTGAGCCACCGCTCGGGGTGATAGGTCAATTCTCGCAGTTGCTGATCGATGGCCTGCAGCTCGGCCGCCGCCGTGAGCGGCCGAGCCAGCGGCAACTGCCAGGTGGCCGTGGCCACGAAGAATTCAGGGGGTTCGACGCCGTAAAACCGCTCAATCAAACGGTCGGTCAGGCGGTCATATTTGCCGCCGCCGATGCCGTGAATGAACGCATCGGCCCACAGCAGCCGGGCCAACAGCGTCGTCAGCAGGGCCCGCGTACGGACCTTGATCCCAGCAGCTTCCAGGTCCGCGAGCCCCGCGGCCACGCCCGCCAGGCCCTGGCTGGTCGAGATGGCTTCTTGCCACCCCGTGCGATCGGCGAGCCACAGGCGATCTCCCGTCGCACGGACGAACAATCGCCGCCGCTGTGGCCGCTGGGCCGTCCAGACCCACAGCGGCGTTTCGAGCCAATCGCTTTCGGCGGCCAGCTCCGAAACCGGATGATTCGCGCTGCGGACGTGGTAGCGCCGACGATACTCGGCAAGCGCCTCATTGTGCGCCGCGCGAAACTCCTCGGCCCGGAGCATTAGATCGGCAAGGAACAAGCGGCTCGTCGGCAGTTGCAGCGTGTCGCTGTGCGCGACCTCGAGGGTCTTCAAACCCCAGTCCCTTTCGAGCCGATGCCGTCCGGTGGCGAGGCAACTGCCCAGGCGTGCCGCGCCGGACGCGTCGCGCAGCCGCGCGAGAACCCGGGGCCACAGCTCGCCCACCACCGGTTCGCGCACGAAATCGGCGATCGCCGCCGTCGCGCGGGGGGCGAACGATGCCAGGCACTCGGCGTCGATCACCGGCCGCTCTTCCCAGGGCATCTCGGCCGCCGCCGCATCGAACTCGACCGTTTCGACGCGCGGCTCGTCGACGCCGCCCACCGGGACTCGCACCGACGCCGCCTTGATCGTGTCGCCGTCGATTTGTAGGTTCACACCCGTGCCGCCCTGCGCGTGAGCCACGGCGTCGAGCACGAAGTTCTTGAACCAAACGCCCGGGTGAAACAGACCCGGTTGATGCCCCGCGACGAACAGCGGAGCATCTTGCAAGACCGGCTGCGCGTCGGAGTAGGCTCGGGTGGCGGTCGCGGCGGCGGCCAGCAATTCGGCCCGGGCCTGACACCGCAGGTCCGCGAGCGGCTGACCGGCTACGCGAACCGAGACGTTCAGGCGCTGCCGATTGATGGCCAGCACTTCGGCCGCACGGTGCGCGGGAGGATCGATCAAGACCGAGCCGTGACCGGCAGGCGTGCGCAACTCACGAACCGAACGAGCCGAGTCGCCGAACGCGTGACTGCCGCCACCCAAGCTCATCCGGCCAACTCGCCGCAGAGCGTGCCACCCCACAGCCGGCCATCGAAATGCGCCACCGCAGCCATGCTGCGATCGAGCACGAGGTGATAATACTCCAGCCGCGTCATCGCATTGTCGAGCGCGCCGCCGAACGACCGCTTCTCGTCGAGATAGATCAGCGGCACCGGCAGCTCGATCACGCGCAGTCCATGGAACGCAGCCTGCACCCACAGCTCCAGCGGCATCGCATAACCGGGCTCGGTCAACTCAAGACTCTTGAGCGCCTCGACGCGATAGGCCTTGAAGCCGCAGAAGGCGTCGGTCAGCCGCAGGCACAACCTGCGATTCAACTCGGCCGTGACTTGCTGATTGATGCGGCGGCGATCGGCCGGCGGCGCGCTGTCGTGGGCATAATGCCGTAGATAGCGGCTGCCCGATACGATGTCGGCCTGCTGGCAAGCCTGCACAAACCGCGGAATTCTTTGCGGCTCGTGCTGCCCGTCGCAGTCGATGGTCACAAGATACTCGTAGCGATGATCGATCGCGTAGGCGAAGGCCGTCTTCAGTGCGGCGCCATAGCCACGGTTCTGCGGATGGGCCACGACCTGTACATCGCGGCGCCGCTCGAGCAAGACGGCCGTGCCGTCGGTCGAGCCATCGTCAACGACGAGCACATGCTCGCTGTAACGGCGGACCTCGTCGAGCACGCGGTCGACGTGTGCCGCCTCGTTGAAGACCGGCAATGCCGTGAGAAAGCGTGTGGACATACGGCCGTCCCCCCCTGCGGGCCCAAGAATTCAGGCAATCGTGTTGCGTACGTCCGTGGCACGGCGGTGGTTCATTCTAGATGCCCCCCCCGACGAGTCAACGAACGCCGGCTAGTACCAAAGCAGTGGATCGCGCTCCTTGCGGCTGGCCCAAACTTGCAACGCAGGAAACGCGCGCTGCAACTCGCTGGCCAGGGCTTCGACCCCACAGCGCTCGCTGGCATAGTGGCCCAGCAGGACGGATGTCTGGCCGGCCGCTTCGAGCGCCAACAGGTCGTGGAACCGCAGCTCGCCGGTGACGAAACAGTCGCAACCGGCAGCTTGCACGGCGCCCAAGAGATCGCCCGCGCTGCCGCAGGCGATCCCGACACGCGTCACCGGCGTCGCCGGCGCACCCCTGAGATGCACGCCGGACACCTGAAGTTTCTGCTTCAGGCGATCGGCCAGTTGCCCCAGTGTTGCCGGTGCCCGCGGCCTCCCTTGGCGACCGGTACCGAGACCGTCGCCGCCGACCGCCAGCGGCGCCAGCTCGTCCAGTTCCAGCAGCTCGCCAAGCTGCTGGTTGATGCCCCGGGCCGCCGAGTCGAACGCGGTGTGCGGACTGTAGATCGCTACGCCGCCGCGGGCCAGCTCCCAGAGCAGCCGGCCTTCGACCGAATCGGTGGTGATGCGCCGCAAGGGACGAAAGGGCAGGGGGTGATGCGCGACGATCAATTGAGCCCTGTCGGCCAGCGCCTCGGCAGCCGACTCGCCGGTGATGGTCAGGCACGTCATCACACGCTCGACCTTGCCGGCCGCATCTCCCAAGAGCAGCCCGACGTTGTCCCAGTCGGCGGCGAGATGCGGCGGCGCGAAGCCTTCGAGAAAACTCGCGATATCGGCAATTCGAGTCATCGAGCGAACCACCTTGGGTGCGCGGCAATCGAGCTTAGGGCTCGGCGACGAACGGCAGATTGAGAGTTCGGGAGCCGCCGACTTCTTCGGCCCGCAAGTACAGCGTTTTGCCCAGGAGTTGTCGGCCGTCTTTGAGTAGATAGCTCTGTACGTCGGTCCCGCGCCGGTGCTCGACAATCTGGCGCCTCATGCGGCGGCGTTCGGGGGCCGACAGGTAACATTTGAACGTGACCTCGTCGTCGGTCAAATTGGTCAGCCGTTGTTCGATTTCGAGCTGTCCATGGTCGTTGAGCCGCGTGCTGACTTCCAGGTTCACGTCGCCTGCGCCGACTTCCAGCCGGGGATATGCCGAGAAGTGATAGGCGTCGTCGGCGTTCAGCTCAAAGTCGACCCGCATGACATGCGACCCCATGCCCGCGTCGACAGGCAGATTGATCTCGATCGGCAGGGTGATTTCCTTGCCGGGCGGAATGCTGAAGTCGATCGGAAAGCTGTCCAACCGCCAACTTTCGGGCCCGACGAGCTGGGCGGTGCCGCTGACTTCCTGATTGAACGTGTTGCGCACGGTCAGGGTCAATTCGTGCGGCGTGCCGAGCACGCTTGGCACGCGCTCGGGGCTGAGCCGCACGCCCGACCGCCAGGCCAAGAGCGGCAAATCGGCGCCTTCGACGAACACGGGCCACGCACCAATTTCGGCCGCTTGCTTGCCGTCCTCGCGTGGCAGTTCTTGAGTCTGCCCCCAGGCGTTGAGCAGCCGCGCCTCGGGCCCCCAGCGGAGCAACTCGCGCACCGGCCGACCGGCCGAGAGAAAGATCAGGCCCTTGCCCCCGCGCTCGAAAATTGCGTTGGCACTCCCCTCGGGCAAATCGATGCGCCCCAGATAGCGCGCCTGCGCCAGGGCCAGCGCGGTCGTCCGCCAGGCCAGCAACAATTCGGTCGGCCGACCCTGGGAGTCGAGTAGCCCGCACTCGTCATCAAACGGATCATCGAGAAAGATGCCTTCGACGCCGAAGCTCTTGGCCGTGACCATCTGCTGCACCAGGTCGTTGACCCGGGTCGGCAGGTCGTACCGGCTGCGCTCGAGCGGGCGGATGCTGACCCACCGCTCGCCGCGCGTGCGGTTCAGATCGCGCAGGTAGGACGCCAGTTCCTCGGGCGTGAGCGAAGGGCTGCTGGCCAGCGACACGTATCGCCACGGCAAATGTCGAGGCAACGCCGACGACGCGGCGTTCATCGGTTTGTGAGGTACCGGCAGCTCGTGCTGCCAATCCCAGCCGAAGCCGAGATGCAGATCCTGGCCGACGTGATCGAGCTGGCGTTTGACTTCGCCGACGCGCGCCGTGAGATTCGGCGCACCGACCAGGCTCGTGTCGCGATCGTCGCCTAGTTGCCAGTACCGCACGCTCAACGAGAGCCGGGTCAACACCGGCTCGAGCGAGGGATACCACAGGTCGGGCGGCCGGCTGAAGACGTCGATCGCCAGCAGTTCGCCTTCCCCTTGAAACGACTTGCGCACGGCTGCCGGCGGGTCGTTCAGCAGGCCGATCAACTCGATTTGCCGATTGCTTAGTCGCTCGGCGAAATTTGCCAGACCTTGCGCACGTTCGCCGTCCTCTTCGGAGAACCAAACGGGAAACTTCACGCGCTGCACACCCGAGCGCAGGAACAAGCGCGGCAGATCAGCCAGCGGGATCGGGTCGTCCCCCCGCGGCAGGCTCCAGCCAAACTCGAGCCCCGCGGTCGCGTCGTCGTCAGGCACGACGAGCACCGGCATGTCCTGTTGGTGCAGAGTGCCGGCCCGGCCGATGATCGACACACGAATGCGGTAGAAACCGACCCCTTGCACATGCGGTTTCCAGGCAAAGGCTCCGGCAAACTCTTTCGACGTCAACAACGGATTGGCGGGGTTAGGATCGCCCGTCGCCGTGACCGGCGCCACTTCGGTGAGCGTCAATTGCTGTTCATGTTGCTCGAGCTGCGCGCCGGTCACGTCGAGCAACTGCGAGCGCACGGTGACCGTGTGCGATTCGACGCCCGACAACTCGCCCGCGATCGCTACATCGGCCGCATCGGTGTAAAAGCCGTGCGGCGTGCTGGTCTTGACGCTCAGGCGCGGCGTTCGGGCCAGCCAGGCGTCATCGAACCAGACCTCGCCCGTCAAATCTGGCGCCGCGCCGACACCAACCCGCGCGACGATGACCGCATACCTTACGCCGGCGCGGCGCGGCTGAATCGGGCCGATGCGAATTTTCGTCCAGGGCGTCGTGCCGCGCAGCGGCAGACAGAAATGTTCCTCGATCGGGCGCTTTTGCTCGTTGAGAAACACGATGCCCCAGCGGGCCGAATTCTGCGAAAGACCCTCAGTGCGGAGGCTGCCCTCGAAGACGTAGGCGAACCGCGGAGTGATCGGCACCGGAGGGCTGAACGCTGCGGCCGCGCCGCCGTTGCAGGCCACGTGCAACGCCGATTCGCCGCTGGCGCCGTCCGTCGGCTGGATCCGCACCTCCATATACGCGGGATAGCCGGGCCCGCGCTGACGCGTCCAGCCGTCGGGCCAGCCGTCAAAATCGTGGTCGGAAGTGCTTTCGAATTCGGCCGTCAGGATCGGCACGGCGTCGGGGAACCGCTGGTCAATGGGCGCGGCACCGCAGGCCGGTAGAATCAACAGCATCGCCAGGGTGGACGCGAGACGTGTCATGGAAACGTGCCGTTAGCCGTCGGGCACCCTGACCAACGCAGCCGCGACCGGCGCGACTACCTCCCCTTTGCTATCGGCCGCCGTCGGTATGCGGCTCGATACGCCGTCGCTGCATCCGCTACCACCCCGAAAGTCTGCCATCGTGCCTGCCCTCAAGCTCGGAGTTCGCCTGGCCTCGTTTCGCCAACCGTTACGCGAGGCCCTGATTTCGGCGGCGCGGCTCGGGGTCGGCGCCATCGAGCTGGATGCCCGGAGCGACGTCCGGTTGCAAGACATGTCGCAAACCGGCGTGCGCCAGTTGCGCAAATTGCTCGAAGACCATGGGCTGCGCGTGGCCGCCGTGCGTTTTCGGACGCGGCGCGGCTACGACCTGGCCGACGAGCTCGACCGCCGCGTCGAGGCGACCCGCCAGGCGTTGCGTTTCGCCCACCAGGTCGGCGCTCCGCTGGTCGTCAACCGCGTCGGCCACATTCCGGAGCAGCCGCAGGGCCCCGCCTGGGACCTGATGCGCGGAGTGCTCGCCGAGCTGGTGGAATATTCGGCCCGCGCCGGGGCTCTCTTGGCTGCCGAAACCGGCGGCGAAGACGGGCCCGCGCTTGCGCGACTGTTGGATGCCCTGCCTGAGGGGGCCTTGGCCGTCGATTTCGACCCGGGCAGCATCTTGGTCAATGGCTTCTCGCCGCTCGAGGTGCTGGCAGCCGTAGGCCCGGCAATTCGGCACGTGCACGCGACCGACGGGGTCCGCGATTTGGCGCGAGGGCGGGGCCTCGACGTACCGCTTGGCCGGGGCAGCGTCGACTACGCCGCCTTGCTCGGCGCCTTGGAAGAACGCGACTACCGGGGATACTTTACCGTGGGACGGCCGGGTGCCGACGACCCCGTCACCGAGGCCACCGCGGCGATCGAGTATCTGAACAGCTTTTGATCCCTCGAGCGCAAGGCCGCGCCACACTGCATGGAGAATTTCGATGAACCTTCGAAGCTTGTGGTTGGGCGCGATCGTCTGGGCAGTGCTGGGCGCGACCGCAGCCTTACAGGGCAGGGCCGACGATCCGGAACCCCAGTCGGCCGATGCGACCGCCGAGCGTGACGCCCTCGAGCGGAAATTCTGCGAGTCGCTGACCGGCGTCACGCTCGTCGGTTCGTTTACCGTCACCGGCGAAGGCGATGGCACGCTCAAGGAAGACCGTTACCAGATCGACAAGGTCACCAAGGGGAAGGGCAACTTCTTCGTCTTCGAGGCCCGCATCCAGTACGAAGGCAAGGACCAGGTCTTCAAGATGCCGCTCGAAGTGCGCTGGGCCGGCGATACGCCCGTGATTACGCTGACGAACATCCTCGTGCCCGGCCTCGGCACGTTCACGGCGCGGGTGCTGTTCTACGAGGATCATTATGCCGGCACTTGGAACGGCAAGGACCACGGCGGGCACCTGTTCGGCCGAATCGAGCATGCAAAAACGTCGGCGTCCAAATCGCCGGATGGCGCGTCGCCCGGTGCACAGCCGTAACGGAAACCCGTCCGGTGAGATGGCCGGGCGCAAATCGAGACGCCCCGCACTCAGCGACGATTCAGCAATTGCTCAGCGCGGCCGGCGCCGCGCGGTACGCGGCGGCAATCTTGCCGATCAGCCGTGGACGATCGATCGGTTTGGTGTCGTAGTCGTCGCAGCCCGCGGCCAGGCACCTTTCCAGCTCTCCGCTGGCGGCGTGTGCCGTGAGCGCAATGATGGCCCCCGCATAGTCTTGGGCGCGCAATTGCGCGACGGCGCCATAACCGTCGAGCACCGGCATTTGCATATCCATCAGCAGCACGTGGAACGGCTCGCCGGCGGCACGGGCCGCCAGGGCTGCATCCAGCGCCAGTTGCCCGTTGTCGCACACCGTGACGACGGCGCCGGCCTTCTTCAACAGGTGAGCGATCAGCCGCTGATTATCGAGCCCATCCTCGGCCACCAGAATCCGGCAGCCTGCCAGCGCGTCGCTGGCAATGGTCAGCGACGCCGCGATCGAAGCGACCTGTCGCGTTGGGCCAGGCGTGGGCGCGATCGAGGCCACGCCGCTCAGATCCCCGGTCGCCAGGCTCAACCGAAACCGCGTGCCCACGCCCGGCTCGGACGAGACAAGCATCACGTCGCCGCCGAGCATTTGGGCCAGCCGCTTGCTGATGATCAGGCCCAAGCCGGCGCCGCCAAACCGGCGGGTCGTCGATGTATCGACCTGCGAGAATAGCTGGAACAACCGATGCTGTTGCGTGGCCGTCATCCCGATGCCCGTGTCGACCACGTCGAACTCCAGCCGCGCCTGCGCGTCGCGCACCAGTCGCACGACGATCCGTACCGAGCCCGCGTCGGTGAATTTCAGCGCATTGCCCATCAACTGCACCAGAATCTGCCGCAGCCGCGTCGGATCGGTACGCAGGGACACGGGCACTTCGCTTTCGTATTCGACGCGCAGCGCGATGTTTTTTCCCTGAGCGCGATGGTCGAGCTGCGCCAACACGTCGGCGATGATCTCGGTCACCGAGCAAGGCCGCGTTTCGACGCCGAGCGTGCCGGACTCGATCTTCGACAAGTCGAGCAGATCGTTGATGATCTGCAGCAGATGTTGGCCGTTGTCCTGAATCATGCGAAATGCATGGACGCGATGCGGCGGCGCAGCGTCCACGTCGTCTTCCTCGAGCAGCAAATTGGCGTAGCCCAAGATGGCCGTCATCGGGGTGCGAATCTCGTGGCTCATATTCGCCAGGAATTCACTCTTGGCCCGATTGCCCGCCTCGGCCTGGGCCAAGGCCGCTCGAGCCGTAGCGGTATGATGCGCCACCTCGCGCCGCGCCGACTCGAGTTCTGCATTGCGATGCTGCAGCGCGGCCAACGCCTGCCGAGTGACATCGATCAGCCGATACGCCTGCGTCTGCAATAGCTGAAAGGGGGGATCGACCGAAGTGACGTCGATGGTTCCAACACAATCTCCATCGACAGCCTGCATGAGCTGGTGAGCAACTTCGCCCAACTGCCGGCTGAGCTCGGCTGCCGCGTCGTTCTGTTGCCGGTCAGGAGACATGGCGCGATTGGAGAAATGCTAGGCTAATCACCCAAGTTGTGACCATTCGGCGATTCATGGAATCCTAGAACCGAACTAGGCCGGAGGTCTGCTGGATTTACCCTTGCGGAGGCTGGGGGCATCACAACACGACGGGCTTATCGTCCCCCCTCGCGCCCCCAGTCTGATGGTTCTCGTCCGCCCAATCGTTGCTTAGCGAACTAATCAAGTTCAAATGTGCGGTCCAAGTGCGGCGCCAAAATCGCGCAAATCGCTTTTCGTAACACGAAAAAAATCCCTACGGTGGTACCTCGGGGGGGTCACAGCCTGGATGGTCGATCTCCGCACACCGCAGTGACCAAACACGCACACCATCCGGCGAACAACGTGTCTGCATCGATCGAGAGCGCCCTGATAAGCATCGTTAAACCGCGCGGGATCTCCTCGCGAGCCGCGATCGATGTGGTTGCGCGCGCCGTTCGCCCCGCCAAAGCCGGTCACGCCGGAACGCTCGACCCCCTCGCGACCGGCGTGCTGGTTGTTTGCGTTGGTCGGGCCACGCGATTGATCGAGTTCGTCCAGGCTCAGACCAAGTCGTATCGCGCTGGTTTCCAGCTCGGCGTAACCAGCGAAACCGACGACATCGAGGGAGAGCTCGTCGAATTGCAGGCGCCGCCTGTGCCCTCGCGCGACCAAATCGAGGCGGCCGCCGGCAACCTCACCGGCGAATTGCAGCAACGCCCGCCGGCTTTCTCCGCCATCAAAGTCGACGGCCGGCGCTCTTATCGACTGGCACGGGCGGGGCGCGCGGTGGAACTCGCGCCGCGGCCCATTCGCGTCGACCGCTGTGAAGTGCTGAAGTACGAATATCCCCACCTGGAAATTGACATCGATTGCAGCTCGGGCACCTACGTTCGGGCCCTGGGTCGCGACCTGGCCGCGGGACTCGGCACCGGAGCCGTCATGACCGCGCTGGTCCGCACGGCAGTTGGCCGCTTCACACTCGACCAGAGCTGCTCGCTCGAAGCTTTCGAGACCGATGCCTGGCGGTCGTTCCTATTGCCGGCGTTAGCGGCCCTGGGAGATATCCCGCAACAACGGATCGACCCGACCTTGCGGCAAGAACTTGCGCACGGCCGACCTTTGCAGTTGGCGCACGACCCGGCCATCTCGTTGTTGGCGGCGATCGACGACAACGAGCAATTGCTAGGCGTTTTGCGGCGGCGAGGCGACTTGTGGTTTGCGTCGCCAAACTTCGCCGCGGCCACGGACGGTTGAGCCGCGCGGCTTGGGTCCGTCGCGCCGCCCACCGCAAACTCTTCGCCGTCGTTACTGCCGCGCAAGAAGACCGCGCGGCAGGCCGCGTTGTCACGCTGGCGTTGCCCGCTCGCTGCCAGGGCGCGGGTAAACTTGTGCGAGGTCACGTCTCGTGCGCGCCGCGGGGGTGGAGCGAATCCGCCGCCGCGGCCGCAAGTTCCGGATGTGCACAACGCACGCGCTGGCCAGGCTGTCCCGTTCGGGCAACCTGCAGCGCCGCGGCGCGACGCATTCAAATCTTCTGTCGCGGCGCGCCGAAACAATCCGAGGACAACACGGTTTGCCTTCGGGCATGGACGCTCTGGCGCCGAGCAGGCCGCCAGAGCACCGGGTGCATGGTCGCTGACCTCGACCAAACGCCAACATGCTCGAACAGCGAAATCTCAAGCTCGATCTGCTCGCGCTGGCCCTGCTGGGCTGGAATATCTTTCTTGCGCTGGCCCTGGTCACTTACGACCCGGCCGATCCGCCGAGCACGCTCGTGTTGCCGGCCCATGACCAGGTGCACAATCTGTGCGGGCGCGCGGGACATCTCGTGGCCACCGCACTGTTCACCGCTCTGGGCGTCGGCGGCTACTACCTGCTCATCTCGCTGATCGCATTCGACGCGATTCTGCTGGCCCGGCGACCGATCGCCGAACCCTGGCTGCGGTTCGTCGGCTGGACCCTGTCGCTGACGGGCCTGGCGACGCTCGCGGCGATGTCGCTGCCGGGCCTGTCCCCCGGCCCGGTGATCGGTGCCGGCGGCTACTTGGGCGCCGTACTCGAGGCGTGGTTCCGCGCGCATCTCGCGACGGCCGGGGCCTACGTGCTCGTGATCAGCGCCATCATCGGCGGGCTGCTGCTGTGCACCGATTATGTGCTCGTCCGGCTGGTAGCGATCGTGCTGGGACGACCGGTCAAACAGGTCAGCCGAGGGCTGATGCTGGCCCGCGACGCTTACGAGCGCCGCCGCAGCAGTGCGCCGACGATCAAGCACAACGGCAAGATTCGGCTGAAACCCGCCGAAGCGCCCGCCGCCGAGGCCGAGGAGGAAGAGGAGGCCGCTTCGACGGTGCGGATCGTCAATCCCAAATCGGCCGCGAAGCCGGAGCCCGTAGCCGAGGAAGCCGACGACGCGGAAGAAGCCACGGACGACGAGACCGAAGCAGCCGAAGAAGAAACCGCCGCCGCCAAGCCGGCCACAGGCATGGCCTCGCGTTTGGCTGCGGCGCTCCGCTTGCGCGGGCCGAAGTCGAGCGCCGAACGGCAGGCCATGCTGGCCGAGCTCGAAGCAGCCAGCCGGCGCGAAGACGATGCCGAGGATTACGAGCTGCCCCCCATCTCGATGCTGCTCGAGGCCGAGGGCGTCGCGTACGAAGAGCAGGAAAAGGACGTTCGCCGGAAGGCCAAGATTCTCGAGAAGACGTTCGCCGATTTCGGTTTCCAGGTGCGCGTCGTGGAAATCGAGACCGGGCCCGTCATCGCGCAGTTCGAAGTCGAGCTCGAAGCCGGCCTGCGGCTGAGCAAGATCACCAGCCTGGCCGACGATCTGGCGATCGCCCTGCGGGTGCCGAGCGTGCGCATCGTGGCGCCCATCCCGGGCAAGAACACCGTGGGCATCGAAGTACCCAACGCCGAGCGTCAATTGGTACGCCTGCGCGAGGTGATGGAAGAGGCCAATGGCCGAGTGACCAAGATGCGGATCCCGATCTTCCTGGGCAAGGATGTCTCGGGCAAGCCGCTGGTGATCGATCTGACGACCCTGCCGCACCTGCTGATCGCCGGGCGCACCGGCACGGGCAAGAGCGTGTGCCTCAACACGATCATCACCTCGATGATCATGACCCGCCGGCCCGATGAAGTGAAGATGCTGTTGATCGACCCGAAGATGGTCGAGCTGAGCCCCTACAAGTCGCTACCGCACCTGATGCACCCGGTGGTGACCGACATGGGCAAGGCCGAGGCGATCCTGGCCTGGGCCGTCGAAAAGATGGAAGAGCGATATGCGCTCTTGGCGCGCGCCGGCGTGCGTCACATCAGCAGCTACAACCAGCTGGGCGAAGAAGAGCTGATGGACCGGCTGCAGCCGGAAAGCGACGAGGAACGCACCCAGATCCCGACGAACCTGCCCTACATCGTCATCGTGGCCGACGAGATGGCCGACCTGATGATGACAGCGGCTAAAGAGGTCGAACAGCACATCATTCGCCTGGCGCAAAAGAGCCGGGCCGTCGGCATCCACCTGGTGCTGGCCACGCAAAAACCGACGGTCGACGTCATCACGGGCCTGATCAAATCGAACCTGCCCGCGCGGATTGCGTTCCAGGTGGCCAGCCGCACCGACAGCCGCGTGGTACTCGACGAAATGGGCGCCGACAAGCTCCTGGGCAACGGCGACATGTTGTTCCTCTGGCCGGGCACCAGCACCCTGCTGCGCGGCCAGGGCACGTTCATCTCCGACGATGAAATCAACCGCGTGATTGACTTCGTGGGCACGAGCGAGCCGCAGTTCGTCAAGGAGCTGGTCCAGTTGCGCCCCGCGGCCAGCGCCGAGGGGGGTGGCATGGCGGCGCTCAAGAGCCGCGACGAACTCTACGAAGCGGCCGTCGACGTCGTGGTGCGCGAGGGTCGTGGCAGCGTGTCGCTGTTGCAGCGTGCGCTGGGTATCGGCTATGGCCGGGCGGCGCGGCTGGTCGATTTCATGGCCGAGGACGGCTTTGTCGGCAATTACAACGGCTCGCAGGCCCGCGAGGTGCTGTTGACTCCCGAGCAATGGACCGAGATGCAACAGGGCGGCGCCGCGCCTGTGCCGGGCGCTGCTGCGCCTCCCGCGCCGAGCGGCAACCGTGCGGCACCGGCTGCGCCGTCGGCGCCCGACTGGATGAACGCTGCGCCGGCCGTGCCGCGTAACCGCTTCAAGCCTCATGACGAGGACGAAGAAGCGGTCGAGGAGGAAGACGACTACGAAGAAGAAGCCGCCGAAGACGACGCGGAGGAAGAGGCCTACGAAGACGGCGAATTCGACGAAGCCGAGGACGCAGAGGCTGAAGAGGAGGAATTCGACGAGGACGAAGTGGCGGACGAGGATGTCGAGGAGCCGCCCTTTGAAACCAAGGCCGTGCCCCCCCCGAGCAGGCGGAAAAGAGCCTAGCGACCGCGGGCCTTCCCGCCAAGCAGCGTCGCAACTTCTTCTCTTTCATGGACTTTCGACCGCCGAGCCCAATTCACCCCGTGCCGGGCAAGTCGCCGCACCCCTCGCCGGTGCTGTCCCCGACCGTATGGGATGGGACAATCTGCAGTAACGCCCTCACGAGGTTTCTGCTGGGTGCCGCGGCATCCGAGGCCGATCCCCGGCGATGGTGCGAATCGAGCCGGTTGGACCGCCGTCGATGTCGATGGACTCCCAGGACCTGTTCCAGATTCTCGTGCGCGAGCACGCGGACATGCTCACCGTGTTCCTGCGGTGTGCCGTGCGCGATCCCAGCGTCGTCGACGATCTGTTTCAGGAGACCATGCTGACCGCCTGGCGCAACCTGCACCGCTTCGACAAGACGCGCCCCTTCGGCCCTTGGCTGCGGGGAATCGCCGCCAAGCTGATCCTGGCCCATCGCCGCAAGTCGGCACGATCCATGTTGCTCTGCGATGCCGATATCCTCGAGCACCTCGAAGCCCGACATGCCGCCTTGGCGCAGAGCCCGGGCGACACGCTCGATGAGAAACTCGACGGCCTGCGCGATTGCCTGGAACAACTTCCGGAGACCTACCGGCTGGCGGTCGAGCTGCGCTACCGCGAAGGCCTGCACGGGGCCCGGCTGGCCGAGCGGCTCGACATCTCGGGCGAGGCGACGAAGAAGCGCTTACAGCGCGGCCGCATCCGACTGCTGGATTGCTTGCGAAGAAAACTTACGCTCGCGGGGGTGATGTCATGACCTACACCAACGACGATTACCACGATTCATCCGGCGACGATTATTCAGAACCTTTCAGTGCCGAGCCGCACCCACCACGGGAGATCTCTGCCGAGGCGGTCGCCTGGTCGAGCGAGGCGCTGGACAACGACGCGGATTCGCACACCGCTGGGGGCACGTCGCCGGTTCCCCAGCAGGGGTCGCCGACTCTCGAACCGGCGGCGGCCGCTTTGCCTACCGATCCCGAGTCGCGGCGCGACGCGGCCGATCTTCAATTCATGCACGTGCTGCTCGAGCAGTGCTTTTCTCCCACGTCGGCGGAAGGCACGCTCGCCCATCGCCAGCGCGAGGCGCGCGTCGCCCGCGTGATG
Source organism: Pirellulales bacterium (assembly GCA_019694435.1). Classification (NCBI taxonomy): domain Bacteria; kingdom Pseudomonadati; phylum Planctomycetota; class Planctomycetia; order Pirellulales; species Pirellulales bacterium. The sequence continues at coordinate 73,205 of JAIBBZ010000018.1, read as the reverse complement.
GCGGCGGTCCACGCGGAGAGCGCGCCGCAGCCCGTGTCAACAGTCATGGCCAGGGAGCGCGTTGCCGTGCGATCGGTGCAGGGAATGCGCCGACGCACGAGCACGATCGGCCGGATCGCGGCGATTCTGGCCACGGCCGTGGCCGTCAGCGGCGTGGCCCTGTTCCTGTCGTGGACATCCTCCGGACAACAAACGGTCCAGGCGGCGGTCGACGCGATGTACCGCGCCGCGGCGCAACCCAAGGATCGCCATTATCACGTCAAGGCGCGCTTCCAGGACTTGATCAAGGGTACCGAGTCGCACGTGGTGACCGACCTGTACGTGCGCGGCGGCGACAAGTTCGTCCTCCGCCATCCCACGATGCTCGGCGACCTGTGGATCGGCAGCAACGGGCGCCAAGGCTGGATGGTCAACCCGTTCAATATCGTTCTGGGCCGCAAAGATCCCAAGCTCACGCTGGCCTGGGCGCGCGACGAGGGCATCACGATGCCCGAGCTGCAGTTGACCGCTTTGCTCGACGAGGCCCGCAAGTATTTCGATCTCGAGTTGTTGCCCGCCGAGATGATCGACCCGCGCGAGTCGCCGGCGACGTATGCCTCGAGCCAGACATTGTCCGATCCGTACGTGGCCTGGCAGCGCATCCGCTGCCGGCCAAAGTCGCTGCAGCCTCATCAGCCCTACTTAATGGACCTTTGGGCCCATCCCGACACGGGCGTCATGCGGCGGATTCAGTTTCACTGGCAGCCCTTCTCGAAGTTCTGCGGCCTGACGATGATGACTGTCGATCTGGTCGCGGAACAACCGCGTCCCGATGCGTGGTACGAACCGGCCGCGCATTTGAAGGCCAATGCGTCCGAGGCAACGCCGGCCGCGGCGGTCATCCCTGCGGCTGAGCTGCCGGGCGCTTAACCGTCCGGTGCAAGCAGGCGCCGCGCCAGCAAGGCCGCAAAGTCCACGGAATCGTCTGCATTTTCGCAGTCCCCCCGGTCGATACATGAGCCGGCTTGTGGGCCGATGTCGATGTGCCGCGCTAGCTGCGCTGGCACGATCACCGCTCGGCCCTGCAAGGCTCCTTATCCCTCCTGCTCATCGGGGACGCGACCATGGCACGGATGCTGGGTCAATTGACCGTTGCCGCCTTGGCGGTGCTAGCGGCGAGCTATTTCGCCGTCATCACGCCCACGATCGCCGGACCGCCGGAATCGCCGTGGGAAGCTCCCGTCGAACGGCTCGCTGCGTCGCCTGACATTACGGCACCGGCGCCCACCGCTGCATCGCCCAAGAAGCAGCGGATTTGTCCGCCGCTGTTGCCTGGGGGTAGCGACTCGGCTCGGCGCTTTCCCCAGCGCCGGGAAACCGGGCCGATGCAGCGCGCCGCCTACGAAGCGGCCCCGCGCACGATGCCCGTGGCCGAGGCCCCGATGTTGAACATCGCTGGTCCCGCGCCACAGGCGTCGAGCCAGCCGGCTCCGGTCGCGTCCATCTCACTCAGTTGGAAACTGCCCGCCGCGGCGACGACCGAGCAGGCCGTCGAAGGCGCGCTGGTCGTACAAAACCGTGGCGCAGCCATGGCGCATGAGGTCGTGGTTCAAGCCGAGCTACCGGCTGGGCTGATGCTCAACGGCTCGGAGCCGCCCGCCGAAGCCGACGGCACCATCTGCACTTGGAACCTGGGCCAACTCGACGCCGGGGCCTCGCGCCGCATCGCGCTGCAACTGACGCCCACGGGCCAAGGCAACCTGGTCCCTACCGCCACGGTGCGTTCGACCACGGTCGCCGCCGGCGCGCTGAGCGTCATCCGTCCGCAACTTGAATTGACGGCCACGGCGAACTCGCAATGGCAGCTTGGCCGCAGCGAAACGCTCGCGTTCACCGTCGTCAATCGTGGCGAAGCGACCAGCAACATCGAGTTGGTCGTAAGCCTGCCGGAAGGATTGCAACATCCGGACGGCCCCGAGGTGCACTATGCACTCGGTGCGCTGGGTCCCGGCGAGAGTCGCCCGATCGAAATCACGTGTACCCCGGCCGCGGCCGGCGAATATGACATTCAGGGAACCGTCCACGTCGGCAACTCGGCCGTGGCCGACGCCTCGTGTGCCGTCGTCGTCGAGCGGCCCACGCTCGAACTCACGGCCGCAGGCCCCAAGGTGCGCTACGTCGGTCGCCCGGCGAGTTACACGTTCGAGGTACACAACCCGGGTCCGGCCGCGACGAGCAACGTCCGGTTGGCCGCCGAATTGCCGCCGGGCCTGCGGTTCGTGTCGGCCGGTTCGGGCGGCGGTTTCGACGCCGCCTCGCGCCAGGTCACCTGGTTCCTCGGCCGCTTGGAGCCCCAGACCAAAACCACGGTCACACTGAACGTGGCCGCCGAAGCGCCGGGCGAACAGCCCTTGACGGCCAGCGCCACGGGCGACGGCGGCGCCACGGCGAGCGTCGAAGGCGTGATTCAAGTCGAGGGCGTCGCGGCGCTGGAGATCGAACTGGTCTCGGCGGACGATGCCGTCGAGATCGGCGCCGAGACGGTGCACGAGCTCCGGCTCACAAATCGCGGGTCGAAGCCGGCCACGAATCTCGAGGTCGCCCTGCGGCTGGGCGACGAATTGGACGCCACGGGAGCCTCTGGGGCGACCGAGGCGAAGTGCGACAGCGGCGACGTCGTGTTCGCTCCGCTTGCCGCGCTGGAGCCCGGCGAGTCGACCACCTTCTCGGTTCACCTCCGCGGCGCGGGCGCCGGTAAAGGCCGAGCGACGGCGTATGCCCGTTGTGCCGAGCAGCCCGACGTGATTCAGGCCGAGTGCCTGGTCACCGTGTACGAGGATTGACCGGCTGCGCCGGCGCAACGGCAGTCGTCGCCGTTGCCTGGGGCACGCGCGGAACGGCCAGCGAGGTCAACTGCCGCTGGGGCCGCTGCGCCTTGGCCGCGGACAATTGCCGGATGAATTCCGGCGAGGCCTGGTTGAGCACGATAATCTCGCTCTTGGCCTGCGGATTGTTCAACGGCCGAATGACGCAGATCACCTCCGCGTCGCCCGTACGCGATTCAAGCTCGGCAAGCGTGGCGCGCTCTTCCGGCGTCATGCTGGCGGCGGCGCCGGTGGGCATCGTCGGCGCCAAGGGTGGCGGCGCGCTGGTGCTGTTGGCCAAGGCAACGGGCACCATGGCGGCGGCCGGGGGAGCCGTGACGGCATGCGGCGCGGCCGGCGGCGGCGCCAGCGGCATCTGGTCGGGCATCTGCGGTGTCGCACTGGCCGCGGCCATTTGCAGATCGGCCGGGGTTGCCCGGTATACGTCGCTTAGTTGCATCTTGTCCAACTCGCTTTGCACTGCCGGCAAAGCAGCAAACAGCCCCTGATTGTCTTGGGGATCGGCCGCGTTGCAGACGCCGATCAGGTAGCCCTCGCGCGAGAACAGCCCGCCGCCGCTACGTCCTTGCACGGGCTGGCCGGCAATCTGCAGATTCGGCGCTCCGGCAAACTTGTTCAGCGACAACACCTGGCTCGAGACGACCGTGGGCGGCTCGCCGTGATTGCAGCCGATGGTCAACACGCCGTCGCCTTCGCGCACGTTGAACATCGCCGGGGCCACCCGCGCGATGCTCACCGGTCCGCCCGGCCGGAAGGCCACGAGGGCCACATCCGATTCGAGGTCGTAGCTGATCATCCGGCCGGGCAGGTTCGCCACGGCGGGCGTGAACAGATCGACGGTGATCTGGCCTTGGCCCTTCGATTCGCGAAAGACGTGCGCACAGGTGACGACCAACGCTTCACCCTCGCGAGCATCGACGATGGTGCCGGTGCCCACCGAGTGGCCGTTCGGTTCTTGAATGCGCAACCGCACGGTTGCGGCCAGAAGCGCGTCGGCGCCCGGCGCAGAGGCGGGCTGCTCCGGCGCCGCCGGACCGATCGGTGACATCGCCGGGGGAGCCGGCATTGTCGGCGCGCCGGCCAACTCAGCCGGAGGCGCAGCGGCCGGAGCAAACGTCGCAGCCGTCGGGATCGCGGCCGGCGGCGGTTCGAAGGCTGGTGCCTCGGCATAGGCCTGGCGTGCAGCCGCATCGGGATCCGCGCCGCCGGGCACAGGCGGCGCCGCCTCGCGACCGCGACCGAACCATTTTCCTCCGCCGATGCGCGACAACGCGCCGCCGAACAGGCCGGGCTTTTGCGCAGGCGCCGCTGGGCCGACGCCGTGCCTTGCGCACATCTCGACCAGTTCTCGTTCTTGCACGGCGCCGACGATGCGATCGACCTCTTGTCCGTCTTTGATCAGTACGAAGCAGGGGATGCTGTTGACGCCGTATCGCGTGGCGAGTTCGTGATTGCTGTCGAAGTCGACGGTGCGAATCGGGAACTGCTGCGCTTGCAGTTGGGCGACGATCGGCGCCATGCGCTGACATGGTCCGCACCAAGGCGCCTGGAAGTCGAGCAGCACCGTATCGGTGGAGCCGATCGCGGCCACGGCCAACAGCGCAACGTGCACAGCACCCATGAACCCGACCCTCCTTGGTCTTCGTACAGCCGCAGACGGCAAGCCTGCCCGCGCGGCATCCTGCCGCGTGTGGGTGGGCGTGGTTGTCCCCGAGCCGGGGCGTTCCGGTCGTCGAAAAGCGGGCCGTATGTTGCCGAGAAAATGTAATCGTTACAACGCCAATGTTGCCCGCCACGGGCTGCAAACCGACGACTTTCGCCGCGGGTTTTTCGCGGCCCAGGTACAGAATTCTTGTCGCCTGGCCGGCGCACTGCAGCAGCGGACAAGCCGCCCTGGGGCACATTGCATGCCGCGGCGCCGCGTTGCGGTGTGAACCCGCGACATTCGGCAGCGTCTTTTGAAGTAGACGCTAGCAGGCACCTGCGACCTGGTCCCGCATTCCCGCGGTGGCGGCCGCGCGGCTACAATTGGCCGCTTTCACCCGCTGTACGTCCCTGTTTCTTGCTCGATTGGCGGCACATGCTTCGCGGAACCTACTACCTGACCACCGCCATCGATTATCCGAACAGCCGTCCGCATATCGGTACGGCGTTCGAGAAGATCGGCGCAGACGTGCAAGCCCGCTATCGGCGCCAGCAGGGCTACGACGTGTTCTTCCTGATGGGGAACGACGAGAACACGGTCAAGGTGCTCGAGCGCGCCCAGCAGTTGGGACTCGAGCCGAAGCCGTATGTCGACGACATGGCCCGGCAGTTCCGCGACGTGTGGAACGCGCTCGACATCTCGTGCGACGACTTCATTCAGACCAGTGAAGAACGGCATCGCATCGGCTGCCAGAAATTCATCCAGCAGGTGTACGATCGCGGCGACATCTACCTGAAGAACTACGAGGCGCTCTACTGCGAGGGCTGCGAGGAGTTCAAGACCGAGCGCGACCTGAACGCCGAAGGACGCTGCACGAACCATCCGAATCGCGAATTGAAGCTGGTGCACGAAGAGAATTACTTTTTCAAGCTCTCCGCATACCAACAGCGGCTACTGGCCCTGTATGACGAGCGGCCCCATTTCATCCAGCCCGACTCGCGGCGCAACGAAGTGCTCAGTTTCGTCTCCAGCGGCCTGGAAGACGTGTCGATCAGCCGGCGGAATTTCACCTGGGGCATCGATATCCCCTGGGATCCGCAGCACAAGATTTACGTCTGGTTCGACGCGCTGCTCAACTACATCACCGGCATCGGCTATGGCACGGACGAGGCGGCTTTTGCCCGACGCTGGCCAGCCGACTGTCATTTTATCGGCAAGGACATTACGCGGTTTCATTGTGCCCTCTGGCCGGCCATGCTCTGGAGCGCCGGCCTGGAGCTTCCGCGCAGCGTGTTTGCCCACGGCTTCGTCTACATCAAGAACGAAGGCACCGACGAGGTGCAGAAGATCTCCAAGTCGCTGGGCAACGTCGTCGAGCCGATGGACATCCTGCGGAACTTCTCCAGCGAGGCGTTCCGGTACTACTTCATGCGCGAATGCCCCTTCGGCGGCGACGGCGAGTTCAGCTTCGCGCGGTTCGCGGCCAGCTACAACGCCGACCTGGCCAACAACCTCGGCAACCTGTTCAGCCGCACGATCAGCATGGCGCAGCGCTATTTCAACGGCACCCTGCCCGACTCGCGCCAGCTCGCGCCGGACGAGATCTTTGCCGGGATCGACCTGGCCGAGGTGGTGCGCGGCGTCCAGGCCGATATCGAGACGTGCCGCTACAGCGCCGCGCTCGAGGCCATCTGGCGCAAGGTGCTCGACACCGGCAACCGCTACATCGAAGAGCGGCAGCCGTGGAACCTGGCCAATCCAAAAAAACCCGAGTACGACCTCGCGGCCTGCGCGCGGGTCCTGGCCAACCTGGCCGAAGCCGTGCGCGTGGCGGCCATCTTGCTGCGCCCCTTCCTGCCGCGTTCGAGCGCCGCACTGTACGCGGGATTCAATTTCCCGATGCCGCTGGCCGACGCCACGTTCGAAACCATTACGGCCCGGCCGCCTTTGACGGCCGACCTGCAGGTCACGGCGCCGGTCAACGAGGCCGGCAAGATCGATCCGCTGTTTCCCAAGATCGAGGCCGAGCGGGCCCCCGACGCCGCCGCCAAGAAGTCCTGACGGAACGTCGGTCCTTTTCCATTTCTCACGCAGGTCGACCAGCATGACGCGAAGTCGCCGCCTGGGGCTGCCGCTGGCAGCACTGTTCTTGTTACACCGGATCGCCGCTGGGCAGATGCCCCCGGCGACCGACGTTGCTCCCGCTCAAGCCGATTTCACAGCCGCTGCCTGGCGCAGCGACGCACCCCTGCGTGACGTTTGTTTCATCGACGCGCAGCGCGGTTGGGCCGTCGGCGGGCAGGGGACCATCCTGGCCACACGTGACGGCGGCCAACATTGGCTGCTGTGCGCCTCGCCCACTGCGGCGACCTTGGAAAGCGTCGCGATGGTCGATGCCGCGAACGGCTGGGCGGCGGGCGGTGCCTATCGGCCCTTGTCGCGCGCCAGCGCCGCTGTGCTGCTGCGCACGCGCGACGGCGGACAGTCGTGGCAGCCGGAGAAGTGCCCGACTCTGCCGGCCTTGTCGCGCGTGCAAGGCTTCAATCGCCGTCAAGGCTGGGCCTTCGGCGAGCCGTCGGCCTTGCACCCCTCGGGGCTGTTCGCGACGGACGACGGCGCCGAGTCGTGGACGCCCCTGGCGACCAGCCGGTCAGTCTCCTGGCTGGTTGGCGATTTTGGCGACCCACTCTCGGGCATCGTCTGCGGCGATGACGGCACCTGGGGGCAGATCGGCGAACGCCGATTGCGGCTCGCCGAGCTCCCCTCGACGGGCGGCCGCCTCGTGCGCGCCGCGCACGTGACGCCACAAGGCGTCTGGCTCGTCGGCGAAGGTGGGCTCGTGCTGCACCTGCCCTCCGGTGAACAGCGCTGGGAGAATGTCGCCGCCGTGTTGCCCGCCGGCAGCCCACGATTCGATTGGCACGCTATCGCAACGTATGAAGAGCAAATCTGGATTGCCGGCACGCCGGGCACGCAGCTGCTGCATTCGAGCGATGCGGGGCACACCTGGAAATGGCAAGCGACCGGCCAGGCGCTGCCACTCGACGATCTGCATTTTGTCGACGCCCAGCGCGGCTGCGCGGTCGGCGCGCTGGGGACGATTCTGGGCACCACCGACGGGGGGCAATCCTGGCAACGCACACACTCCGGCGGCGCGCGCGTCGCGGTGTTGGCGATCGTTACTTCGCCCAGGGAAATCCCTTGGGAAGCCTTGGCGCAGCTCGCCGGCGACGATGGATACCTGGCGGCGATTCACGTCGTCACGCGTGAGCTTGCCGCAACGTGCGACGAGGCGCGGCTGTCCGCCGCGGCGCTGGCCAATGGCATCTCGGGCATCAGCACGAGCTGGCAGTTTCCGCGGCGCGAACCGTCGCTGGCGATCGGCGCTGAAGCCCATCGCGGCGTCTGGCGAGCGACCGCCGGACCGGATCCGGACAACGCGCTGCGCGACGAACTCGTACGCCTACTGCGCATGTGGCGGCCCGACGTCGTGCTCACTGGCGCGCCGACTGCCGATCCCGACGCGCTGGAAAACGCCATCTCGCAGGCCTGCCTCGCCGCGGTCGAAGCCGCCGGCGCGCAAGCCGATGACCCACTCGCCGCGATCGGCCTGGGGCCCTGGCAGGTGCAGCGCGTCTGGGGTCTGGCTCGAGATGGCGAGGGTGCCGGCATGGAACTCGCCACCGGCCAACTGTCGTTGCGATTGGGACACACGCTGCGCGAGCAAGCCGACGTGGCCCGACAACTGCTCGGCGACCGCACGAGGTCGCCGGCCTTGCAGCGGTTCAACCTGTTGACCGATCGCACGGCCGCGCGACGCGGCGGTGACTTGATGGCGGGCCTCGACTTGGCGCCCGGCGGCGAGGCCCGGCGCTCGCTGCCCCTGTCGATCGACGATGCCCAGGCATTACTTCGCGTGGCTCAGCGGACGCGCAATCTCGAGGCCCTGCTGGCCCAGCGGACGCGAGACGTTCGTGCCGGCGAGCAACTGCTGGCTCGTGCCGAGACACTGACCTCCGAGCTCGATCCGCGGCGCGCCGCGACGGTCCTATACCGATTGGGCGAAGAATACCACCACTCGGGCCGGTTCCCGTTGGCAGCCGAAGTCTACGAACTGCTGTTGCGCCGCTACCCAATGGACGATCATGCGGCCGCTGCGCGCCTGTGGCTCGTCCAATATGCGGCGAGCAGCGAGGCCGCCTGGCGCACCGAGCGGTTCGCCGCTCAGCCGGTTGCGCCTGTCGACTTTGCCGCGTTCGGCGCGCGGAGCAGCGAGTTCTTCCCCGACCGCGCGGCGGACCCGGCAGACGTGCAACCTGCTGCGGCCGTCGAAGCGCCGGGGCCTCAAGATCGGTTCCGCCGCGCGCTGGCGGCGGGCGAAACGCTCCGCGCGGTCGACGTCACGCTGGCCGCCTTGCCCGAGGTCGAGTTCCCGTTGGCCGCGGCGCGACGCGCCCTGGAACCTCGCACTCGTTCGGCGACGGGCGAAACGATGGGGGCCCTGTTTGCGGCCGATCCGCAGTGGTCCAGCTGCGCAGCCACGGAGACATTCTTGCGCGACCCGCACGGCCAGCCACCCAAACAGCTCGGCACGGCGCACCGTACCACGGAGAAACCCTACCTCGACGGCCAGCTGGACGATGCCGTCTGGCGCACGGCTGCTCCGCTCGCGCTCACGAGCACCCTCGGTGACGATGCAACCTGGCCGGCCGTGGCGCTGATCGCCTACGACGACGAATACCTCTACCTGGCGGCAAGCTGTCGCCGCGCGGATGGGGCCAGGTACGTCACGGCCTTGGGCCCTCGCAGTTACGACGACGATCTGGCCACGCACGATCGAGTCATCTGGACATTCGACGTCGACCGCGATTGGGTAACCGCGTATCAATTGGCGATCGATCATCGCGGTCATCCGCAGGAATCGTGCTGGGGTGACGACTCTTGGAATCCGCCTTGGTTCGTGGCCTCGCAACGCACCGAAACCACGTGGCAAATCGAAGCCGCGATTGCCTGGAACGAGTTGGTCGAAAAGCCTCCGGTGTCTGGCGACACCTGGGCGCTCGGCATCCAGCGCGTCGTGCCGGGCGTCGGCCTGCAAAGCTGGACGCAACCGGCCGCCGTCGTTCCGATCCTGCCGGCCGGTGGCTTGCTGCGCTTCGAATAGCGCCCCGCTCGCGAGTTCCATCGCCGTGCGGCTTGGCGCAGTCTCCCGGGCCGGTCTAATGGGCGGAGATTTGGCCTGGATGAGCGGTGCCTTTTCGGCCCCCCGCCATCGCGCGAGAGCTGCGAACATGTATTTGATCGGCACGGATGAAGCCGGCTTTGGGCCCAATTTCGGCCCCCTGGTCGTCGCGGCGACCGCGTGGGAAATCCCCGACCATTGCGCCGACGCTGGCCTGTACGAGTTGGCGCCGGGCGCGATCACTTCGGCGTTTCCGCCGCGCGGCGCGAGCGATCGGCGCGTCATCGTGGCCGATTCGAAGGCGCTCTACTCTCCTCAACGTGGTCTCGCGTCGATCGAACGCGGCGTGCTGGCCGCCTGCCGCGCAGCGGGCCTCGATCCGCAAACCTGGCAGGAGCTCTGGCCGTTGCTGGCACCCGACGACGCCGACGCGCTGGCGGCGCAGCCCGGGCACGACGACTATGACCGCGCTTTGCCCATGGCCGTCGACCCGGCACAGCTCGACGACGCGGCCGCGTGTCTCGAGCAGGGACTCGCGCAGGCCGGCGTTCGCTTGTGCGGCATTCGCGCGGCGGTGATCGATCCGCGCCGCTTCAACGAACTCGTTGCCCGGCGAGGGACCAAGGGCGCGGTGCTCTCGGAAGTCACGATCTGCCTAGCCCGGCAGTTGCTCGAGCGCTGCCCCACCGGTACGGTGCGCGCGCTTTGCGACAAGCACGGGGGGCGAAACCGCTATGCGGCCCTGCTGCAGGAGTTCGCCACCGATGCACCGATTGCGACGCTCGTCGAACGCGCCGAGTTGAGCCATTACCGCTGGCGGCAAGACGACCGGATGGTTGAATTCCGCTTTCGTCCGCGCGGCGAATGCGAGGCCCCCACGGCGCTGGCGTCGATGACGGCCAAGTACCTGCGCGAACTGGCGATGGAGGCCTTCAACGCGTTCTGGCAGCGACACGTGCCCGATCTGCGCCGGACGGCGGGCTATCCGACCGACGCCCGGCGGTTTCGCGCCGAGATTGCCGCGGCGCAAGCGGCCTTGGGGATCGACGATCACAGCTTGTGGAGGAACGTGTAATCGTGGCCCGACTGCTCTACATCGTGCGACATGCGTGGGCCGGCGAGTACGGCGATCCGCGCTGGCCCGACGATCGATTGCGTCCGCTGACCGACGAAGGCCGCGAACGCTTTGCGTGCGTCGCCAAGAAACTGGTCAAGAAACACGGCTTTGCCCCGGAGCTGATCGCCACGAGCCCACTGGTTCGTTGCCGGCAAACGGCCGACTTGCTGCTCGAGCGGCTCAAGCAGCCGCTGCCGCTGGTCGAGCTGGCCGCCCTGGAGCCCGGCTCGGATCTCGACGCGCTGGTGGCTTGGACCAATGCCCAGGAACAGACCGCGGTCGCTTGGGTAGGTCATGCGCCCGACGTGCTCGAACTGACCGCTGCGCTGACGGGGGCGGCCGAGCTCGAGAAGTTTCCCAAGGGGGCCACGGCGGCCATCGAATTCGACGACGCTGTGACGCTGGGCGAAGGACGGCTGCTGTGGCTGCTCACCGCCAAGAAGTTGGGCTGTTGAGCCTCGATCCGGCCTAGCGATCAGGCTCCGCGGACTTGGGCTGCTCGTCCTTGCCCGGCGCGTCGAGGGATTGGCCGTCGCTCGGCGCGGTGTCTCCCGCGGGAGGGCTTTCCGGCGACTTGCCTTCGGCCGTCGTCGTCTCGGCCGACGTCGTGGCCGGCGCTTCCTCGGCCGGGGTCTTGTCGTGCGACTGGTCTTCGACGGATTGCGTCTCGCGCCACGGTTTGCCTTCCAAGTAGTTGGCCTGCTCCTTGGAAATCTCGTCCTTGAGATCCTCATCGCCGGTGTCGAGCGCCTGCTGCACGTACTTCTTGGCATTTTCGAAATCGCCAGCCTCGGCGTAGGCGGCCGCCAGCGTGCTGAGGATGAAAGCCTTCTTGAACTCGGTCAGCTCGCAGGCCTTGGTGGCCAGCTCGATCGATTTCTTGCCGTCGCGCAGGGCGTCGTTCGGCGAGGTCGCCAGGACCCAGGCCAGGTTGTTCAGTAGCGTCGGGTTCTGGCCGTCGATTTCGACTGCCGCCCGGTAATCGGCCAACGCCTCTTCCTGACGGCCGAGCGACAGCAGCGCGTCGGCCCGGGTATGAAGCGCCAGGGCCAGTTTGGGCTGTTTCTCCAGCACCTGGGTCAACACGTCGATCGCGTCCTGCACGCGGCTGGCCGTCCGCAAGATCGACGCCTGCTGCAGCCGCACTTCGACGTCGTCGGGCAACTGCCGGGCAATCTCTTCCAGAATGTTCAACGATTCGTCGATCTTGCCCGCATTAGCGAGCATGCCCGCGCGAAACCGCAGGCCGCCGACGTTCCCCGGCTGCACCTGCAACAGTCGATCGATGTCCTTGGCCGCCTGTTCGTGCTTGCCGAGCATCTGCAGGCACGTCGCACGCAACAGGTAGGCCGCCGCGTTGCCGTTGTTGATCAACAGCGACTTGTCGAGCTCATCAACCGCCTGCTCCAGGTTGCCCCGCGACATCTGCACACGGGCGCGATGCAGATACGTGGCAAACATCCGCGGCTCGATCTCGAGCGCCCGATCGAACACGGCCATCGCATCGTCGACGCGGTTCAAGGCCAGCAGCGCGATGCCCTTGGCCTCGAGAATGCCCGCTTCGTCAGGCTGTTCGGCCAGGACGGCGTCGAAATCGGCCAGGGCCTTCTCCGCCTGGCCCAATTCGAGCAACACTCGACCGCGACGCTGCAAGGCGTCGACCAGTTGGCCGTCGATGGCCAAAGCGGCATCGAGATCGGCCAACTGCTTTTCGGGCGTCTCTTGCAGCGTGGCCCGGGTCGTCAAGATCTTGGCCTTGTCGGCGGGGTCTTCGGTGAGCTGTTCGGCTTGGTCGAGTGCGGCCAGCCCCTTGGCCCGATCGCCGCCCGGCAGCGCTTGCAGCCGGCCGACCAGGTATTGCGCCTCGCTTTGCTTGGGATCGATGGCCAGGAGCCGTTCCAGATCGGCCAGCGCCAGCTCGCGAATCTTGGGCAATTGCTGAATCCAGCGCGGATCGTTTTGGGCGCCCTTGATCGCGGTCTGGAAGATGGCCGTGGCCCGTTGCAACAGGCACGACGTGAGCAATTGATGGGCGAATTCGAGGTTATCTTTTTCGAGGCCTTGGTCGATCGCCTGTTGTGCAAGGTCGATCACCTCGCCCAATTCGGCAATGTTCGAGGCGCTGATCTTTTTTTCGATCGCCTTGTCGAGCGATTCCTGGCCAGGATCGTCGGCATAGGCCGCGGACGCGGCCGAGACCGACAACAACAAGACCGTTCCGAATATCCGCAACGTCCACCGGGTCATGGCGCGTCCTGACTTGAACTGAGGCTAGGCGTGGCTGCCGAGACCGGCCCCCGCTCGGCATAGCTGCGGTTATTATGGACCTTTCGTCCGCCGCTGGCTATGCAGCCTCACCCCCCGCCGGGATTCCCGCGACGCGTCGGCGTGCGGCCCCCTCCATCGCCGCCGCTCAGGCATCAGAGCGGCGCAGGCACGTCGCGGCGGGTGAACACGGCCAACGCGGCGACGAAGCCCGCCAGGCCGATCCCCGCGAGTATGGCGTTGTACTGCCCGGCGGCGGCCCAGGCCTCGGCCGGCGCGCGTTGCCAGGTCGTCACCAACACTTGCGGCTCGTAAGCGCCAAGAAACGACAGGTAGCGCAGCCACTTCAAGGCAGGCACCGACTTGCTCATCACTTCCATGACCAGCGAGATGATGTAAAAGCCGCCCATGATTCCGATCGTGCGCCAACGATAGCTGTCCCAGCTCGACAAGAACGTGCACACTCCGGCGACGAACAAGATCAGCGCGAACAGGTTGGTCGCCGCGATCAGGTAGGGCACCGGCGAGAGGTTTTCGCCCAGGCTCACCGTGAGGATGCCGGCCGTCGTACCCAACCAGGCAACGCACGACAACAGCACGGCCCCGCAAAGCGTGATGATCGAAGGCACGATGAGAATCTGCGCTCGCCGTAGCGGCTGTGCCAGCAGCATTTCCATCGTCCCCCGGTTGATTTCGCCGGCGACGACGTCGGAGCCGCGCGCGATACCCCAGATGGCCGCGACGACCAGCACGACCGGATCGATGTAGGCCAGCGCGATCCGCCCGGCCACCGTCGCGACTTCGTCGATCGATACGCCGATCAAACCGGTCATCTCGGGAGGCAGGGCCCGCAGAAAGGTGTGCAGCGCTTTCAGCTCGACCTTGCTCGTGATCCACACGAAGATCCAGTTGAATACGAACATCAACAGGATCAGGCTGCCCAGCAGCAGCCGGGCCTCGATCAGCCCCTTGGTCCACAATGCACGGTTCATGCGACGCTCTCGGCCGCGAAGTTGTGATAGCGATCGTAAATCGCCTGCAATCCGACCGGCTCGATCTGGACCTCATCCATCGGCAGCGTCGCCAGCCATCCGAGCAGCGGCCGCAATTCGCCGGGCGTTTCGATCGTCAGCCGGCCGCCGGGCCCCGTTTCCACGTGCAGGCCTTCGGCCAGATTCTCCGGCGGCGGCGGCAAGGCGCCGGTCAATCGCGCGCGAATCCGGTGTTGCCTGCGCAACTGCGAAATGACCTGCGTGTGCACGAGCTGGCCGAAACGCAGAATCGCCACACGGTCGCACACCTGCTCGGTCTCCGACAGCACGTGCGACGAGAAGATCACGGTCCGCCCCGCGGCCTTGGCCTCGGCCACGAGCAAGAGCACCTCGCTGCGCACGCTGGGGTCGAGATTGGCGGTTGGTTCATCGAGGATCACCAGCGCGCAGTCGCTGGCCAACACCGCGGCCAGGGCCAGCTTTTGCCGCATGCCGGTCGAACAGTTGGCCACTTGCCGCGACAGGTCGAGTTTGAGCCGCTCGGCCATGGCCACGGCCCGGTGGTAGTCGGTACCGGGCCGCACCTGGGCAAAAAAACGCAGCACGTCGGTGCCCCGCATTTGGGGAAACAACCGCGCGTCGCCGGGTAGATATGCGGTACGTTCGTGCACAGCCACGCTGTCGTGGTAGCAGTCCAAGCCGTCGATCCAGGCATGTCCCGACGTGGGCTGCAGAAAGCCTAGCAGGAGGCGAATCAGCGTGGTCTTGCCCGAGCCGTTGGGCCCGAGCAAGCCGTACACTTCGCCGGCCTGCACGTCGAGGCTGCAGTCGACCAGGGCGGTCAACGAGCCGTAGCGCTTCGTCAGCGCCTCGGTGAGCACAAACGGCTTTGCCATGTCTTCTCGGTTCGCGGTCACTTGGCCCCGTCGTTTCGGGGGCGGTCGGCTGCGCGTGGTGAATCAACCCGAGTCCCTCGGATTGAACCTGCTCTAGCCGACGCTCGCTTTCATCTTTTCCAAGCCGATGCGGGCCACTTCGCGCAGGTCCTGGGCCCAGTAGCTCGGATTGAACAACTCGAGCGAGAGCACCCAGTGCCAGTTCTTGGCCCGCAGCTTCTCGGCCACTTGCTTGATCGGGTAGATGCCATCGCCGGGATAGACGCGGTGCGAGTCGGTCTGCTGCTCGCGGGGAGGTTCGGCTGGGCAATCGTTCCAATGAAACACGGATAGATGATCGGCCGGAATCGAATCGAGCGTCTCGAGCCGCGAACCGCCGCGAAACATGTGCCAGATGTCGGGCGTGATGGTGCCCTCGGCGCGAGCCGCGCCAGCGCAAATCGCCCAGGCATCCTCGAGCGTATTGATCCCGTCGACGAAGCCCAGGAACTCGACCGAGGCCGGCACGCCGCGGTCGACACTCACGTCGAGCAACTGGCCATAGCGCTTCACGGCCAACTCCAACGGCACTACCTCGCGCGGCGGCCCGGCCACGATGCGCTTGACGCCCAATTCGCGGGCCGTGTCGAGCCGGCGCTTGGCCGCCTCGAGAGCTTGTTGAAACTTCACCTCGTCGGGCTCGCACCAGTCGCGCAGCGAGATCATGCTGGGACGCATCAGGCCCGCATCGTCGAGCGCCTTGCGGACGTCGGCCACGGCGTGGCCCTCGGCGACGTATTTCTCGACGTCGTTGATCCACAGCTCGATCGCGTCGTAGCCCGCCGCGGCGGTCATGCGGATCTTGTCCAGCAACCCGGCGGGCTGGATCGTGCTAGTGTTCAGACCGAAGAAGAATTCGCGCATGCGGCCGGCCGGTGCATGAGTGCTATCAGGGGTCGCGGAACTTGCCGTGCATTGTTGGGTGTCGCCGCCGGCTTGACAAGCCGCGACTAATGACCGCATCGTCCGCTCACGGAGCGCGGGTGGGAGCACCGGTTGACAACAGGCGATAGTACCCGGTATCGCGAATGAGCCACATACGATCCAGGGTGCCGCGGTCGAGGTGAAACCGCGCGGACCACTGTGCATGATCCGGGCGCGGCGAGACGATCGCGAAGAGGCGCGGGAGCGCCGCGGGCGTTGCCACGCGCTGCTCCGGCACGCCGGCTCGATTCAAATAATAGACCAGGTTGGTCTGGTCCTCGTCCGTGAAATAGATCGCGTAGTCTCGATCTGCCTGCGCTCCGGCGAGCTCTCCGGCCAGCGCCGTTACCACGTCGCGGGGCCGGTAGTTGGCCGCGTAATAGTTGTAATAGCCGTCCTGGGCAAAGCCCCGCCGACACGCTGCGGCCAGCCGCGACGGATAGAGCCAAACCGCCGGCAGCAGCAACACCAGCGGCACGGCAACCGCCACCACAGGGACGACGGTCGACGCCGCGCGCGGCCAGCGCCGCTCGACGAAGCCGGCCAAGCCCGAGAGCGGCGCGGCCACGAGCACTGCCAGCACCGGCAACAGCGGAGTGAAGTTGCGTTCGAACGGCGTGGTGCGCGCGACCATGCAAGCCGCCCAGGGCAATAGGACCGCAGCCGCCAGGCCCAGGTAGGCACCGATCTCCGACGGTCGCCGGCGCAGTGGCCGCAGCCACCACGGCAACAACAGCGCCGCGCAAATTGCCAGCGGCCAACTATCGTGTCCCGCGGCCCAGAAGAAGCGGCCCGCCAGCCGCAGCACCGCCTCGGGCTTGGCAGACGGTGCGTCGCGCGAATGTTCGAGAAGCTGTTGCCACACCGGCGCATAACAGGCCAGGCCCAACGCCAGGCCTCCGCCCCAGACCGCCGCGGCGGACGCGGCGCTCCGCCAGCCGGCTCGCGACAGCACCAAGGCACCGGCCGCGGCACCGAGGGCCGCGACGAACAAGGCATTTGTCGGAATCGTGTACACGGCCGCCGCCGCGAGCAGAACCACGAGCACGCGTCGCAATCGCGACGAGTCGGGAGCGCCGACGGCCAAGAGCGCAAGCGCCGCCACGAGCGCCATCGACAGCCCATAGCCGCGTACCTGCATGACGTGGACCAGGAACATCAACGTCAGGCCCAAGAGCGACGTCGCCAGGAGTGCCGCCGCGCGCCCGGCGACGCGCAGCCCGAGCCGATAGACGAGCACGAGCGTCGCGACTGCACACGCGAGCGAAGGCACCCGCAGCCAAGGCTCGACGAGCGAGACGCGCGTCCAGGGCGCGAGGCAAAGCGTGTACAGAACGTGATTGTTGGGCGCGGAGTAGTCGCGGACGATTTCAGCGGCCGGCCGCGAGGCGTAAAACACGATCGTGTGGATTTCGTCGTGCCACAGATCGAGTTCGAGTTTGCCGGCGCACAAGATCAGCGGCACCGCCGCGGCGACCAGCCACCAGGCGCGCCCGGAACTGGCCCCGCCGGGCCGAGCGACGGGCCCTGCTTCGACGGGCCCTGCTTCTTCGCGCATGGCGCGCCGCTCGCGTTGCTAGTGATTGAACAAGAACGCCGGGCTGTTGATCAGGGCCCACGCCAGGTCTTGCGCGCCTTCCAGCCGGCTGGGTGCCTCGCCGATCGCCTGCACGCCGGTTGCCACCTCGTCCGGCCGCGCGTGCCGGCACAAGATCGATACGAACAGCGCGTCGACGACCGCCGCGTTGTCGTTTTGGGACTGCACGATGGTCGTGATGCGATTGTTCGGATCGGCAATCGCGTCGGCGATGATCGGACCGTTGACCAAGGTCAACGCCTGGCCCAGCACCACGCCCGAGGCGCGTTCGCACTCGCAGGCGCTTTCGCGCGGCGGCTTGCCGAACACGTCGAGAAATCCGCCGGGCAGCTCGACGGCCGAGTCGGGCAGTTGTGCCGCGCGGAAGCCGTTGGGCACGCCGGGCAGCTTGCGTTGCGTGCCCGTGGCCACCTGAATCGCGTCGTAGAGTGTCTCGGCCGACAGCCGTCGGGCCAGCGCATGCGAATAGTTGATCTCGTCGTCGTCGTTCCAGGCGTTCGTCGCGACCGCGTGCTGGTAAACACGCGACTTGCAGATCAGCCGGATCAAGTGCTGCACGTCGAAGCCGTGGGCGACAAACTCGCCCGTCAGCCGGTGCAGCAACTCGGGATTGCTCGGCGGGTTACCGGCGCGAATATCGTCGACCGGCTCGATCAGCCCCACGCCGAGCAGATAGCTCCAAATGCGGTTCACGAAGCTGGTGGCGAAATACTGGTTCTGCGGCGAGATCACCCAGTGGGCAAACTGCTCGCGGCGACTGGCCGTGGCCGGCAACACGTCGTCGTGCGCGTAGGGAAACGACGGCGGCACCACCTGGCCCGAGAGCGGATTGGTCATCTCACCGGAGTGCACGTCGAAGATCACTTCTTCGTCCTGGACGTTGCCGGGCTTGCGGCCGACCTGCACGAAATACGCCGCCAGGTCGTAATACTGCTTCTGCGTCCAGCGTTCGAACGGGTGATCGTGACACTTGTTGCAGTTGAACCGCACGCCGAGGAACAACTGCGTCGAGTTTTCCATCGCGGCGTCGGCTTCGCGCAGCGTGCGCAAATAGGCGCTGGGCGGGTTCTCAAACGTCGAGCCGCTGGCCGTCAGCACCTGGTAGGCGAACTGGTCGTAGGGCACGTTGGCGGCGATCGCCTCGCGAATCCAGTTGCGCAGGGCCCACGCCCCCTTCACGCTCAGGAACTTGCGGTTGACCATCAGCAGGTCCGACCACTTGTTGGTCCAATGCTCGACGTAATCGGCGCTGCCGACCAGCCGGTCGACCAGCGCGTCGCGCTTCTCGCGGCTCGGGCGGGCGTCGCTCAAGAACTCCTGCAGCACCTCGGGAGCGGGCGGGATGCCCGTCACGTCGAGATACACGCGCCGCGCGAAGTCTTCGTCGCTGCAAACTTCGGACGGCTGCACCTTGATCCGCTTGAGCTTGTCGTAGACGAGCGTGTCGACCCAGGTGTACTCGGGCGTTTCCTGCCAGACGAACTGTTCGCGGTCGCCCATCACCGTGACGATGGTCGAGGCATAGGCCCCTTCATACCGGGCCAGCACCGCTGCCTCGCCGCGGCGCACGGCCGTGGCCAGGCCCGTCGCGTCGACGTCGAGCTTTTCGGTCAGGCTGCTGGCGACAAAGGCCTCGGCCGTGACGTCGCGCACGCGCCCGTCGCTGTACGTCGCCAGCACGCGCATCTGCTGGCTCATGCCCGGCAGCGCGATCATCGGGTTCTGTGGGGCCAGCTCGATCCGGGCCACCCGCGGCGCGCCCTGGTCGAGCTTCACGCCTTGGGCGATCCAGGCGCGCAGAATTTCGTAATGCGGTTCGCCTTCGTGCATCTTCACGCCGCCGACGTGCGGCACCCCGCCGGCCGGCTTCAGCAACATCAGGCTCTGCTCGGGCACGGCCCGATTGAATCGCCGCCCGGCGAGGTCGTCGGTCAGCGCGCGATGGTCGTACACCGGGTCATAGCCGCGCAGGCTCATCTTGAAACCGTTCTTGCCGTCCTTCGCGCCGTGGCAGGTGCCGGCATTGCAGCCCAGCTTCGACATGGCCGGCATCACGTCCTGCACGAAGCTGACCGTGTAGGCTGCCTGCGTCCCGGCGACGGTGACCGGCACCCCAATCTCCAGACCGGCCAGCCGCAAGCGCAACTCGCCCGCGCCGTCGTGCGCCGGACGCACCAGCCCGCGCTCCGAGACGGTGACCAACTCGGCGGGCGCGGCCTGCACGTCGACCATTCGCGTCACGTCGAGCCGCTGGCCGTTGGTCAACTCGCCGAACACCAGCAGTTGGGCGTAGTCGTAGCGGTTGCCAAGCTGGATCGACGCCGGTTGCACGTCGAGCCGCACGACCGCCGCTCCCTCGGGCAAATTCTCTTTGGCGCCTGCCAGGCCCGGACTGCAGATCGCCGCCGCGGCAAGCAACCAGAACCACGAGCGGTGCAACATCACTTCACATCCGTTGTTGGGTTGAATCATTTATTGCGACGCGCTCGCGGGTGCGGCGCGATCAGGGTCCCGCGACGGCCGGCGTCTGCGGTACGGGCAAAAATTCGAGCACGAGCGATCCCGTCTCCGCATCGCTCAACCGCACGCGGCCGTCGAAGCCCGCCGTAGCAACGACCTTACCGTCGGGCCGAAACGCCACGGTGTAAACCGGGCTGGTCACGCCTTCGAGCCGCGCGAGCAGCTTGCCGTCGTCGGTCTGGTAGACGCGGGCCTCGCCGGCGCCGTCGAGGCTGGCGCCCACGACGAACCTGCTGCCGTCGGCGTTGAACTCGTCGGCGAAAATCCGGCCGGGTAAGGCCTCGAACGCGCGAATCAAGTTGTAGTCGTCGCCGATCCGCCGCTCCATCGTGCGATACATCTGGTACAGCTTCGGCACGCCGTCGGCACCGCCAATCAACAGTTCGTCCTTGCCCGGCCGGCGATCGACCGTTTGCAGCCCGCCCTTGAGGGCCCCGGGCGTGATGCTCGTGATGTTGTCGACGAACCGCTCGGTCGCGACCTCGGTGAGTTTCATCGACATGTCCCGGCTCACCGAAACCAGGTGCGACGCATCGTTGGAAAACACGGTGTCGAGCACCCAGTCGTTGTGGGCGCCCTGGTACAGCACCTGCTTGCCGCTGGCCGCATCGAGCGCGCGGAGCGTGTTGTCGCCGCAGCCAAAGGCGATCTTGGTCCCGTCGGGCGACCAGCTCACGCCGTAGACCGAATCGAACGTGACCTGGACCGAGTGTTGCAGCTCACGCTTGGCGACGTCCCAGATCTGGATCTCGCCAAACCGCCC
The DNA here is from genome assembly GCA_019694435.1 of Pirellulales bacterium. Lineage (NCBI taxonomy): Bacteria > Pseudomonadati > Planctomycetota > Planctomycetia > Pirellulales > Pirellulales bacterium. The sequence goes on along the minus strand of JAIBBZ010000018.1, from coordinate 52,401 downwards.
CGGCGACCCGCCGCTGACGGCCAGCCGCGTGCCGTCGGGCGAAAACGCCAGCGACTCGATGCGCACCGCCAAACCCACCAGCCGGGCCACGAGCTCGCTGCCGTCGGCCTTGTGCAACAACACCTCGTGATAGCCGGAAACCGCCAGCAAGGTGCCGTCGGGCGAGAAGTCGATCGCCGTGATCACCGGGGGCAGCGTGTACACGGGCGGATGGGCCGCATCGACCGCATCGCGGGCCAAGGCCGGGGTGTCGTCTACGGCGCCGGCTGCAATCCAGCGGCGCAGCAAGTCGACCTCGGCCGGCGCGAGCGGATCGGCGCCCTTGGGCATGGCCGGTTTCTCGCCCTCGGCGGCGGTCACCTGGGCGATCAGTTCGCTCTCATCCGGATTTCCCGGCACCACGCCCGGCTGGTCGGTGTCGCCGGGCCGCAGCAGCGCCTCGACCGATGTGACGACCGCGCCGCCCTGCGGCCGGGCCGGCTGATGGCAACCCTGGCATTTGACCTGCAACAGCGGCCGCACCTCGCGCCAATAGCTGACCGGGGCCGGCTCGTCCCCCGCGGCTGGCGCGGCGGCAAGAACCAGCCAGGCGACCGCCGACAAAGCCAGGCAAGAAGCATTCTTCATGGGGGCTCGCTACTCGTGCGGCAAACGCGGAGACCACGATCCAGGAGGGAGCAACCGGGCAGCCTCCGGCCGGCCACGGCGCCAATCCAAATCTTGGCAGATCGCCGGGGGTCGCTCAAGGATTTTCACCTTCCGGCCCTGCTCGCGTTGGTCTTTTCGGGCCAGTTGGCCCGGATTCGCGAGCTGGCCCTGCTGCAGCGGCGGGCCGAGGCGCATTCGGACGAACTGAAAGAGCCGCTGGAATTTACCCGCGGCCAGCCGCCGCATGCCACGACGACCCGCCGCGCGTTGGCAGGCTGCGCGCTGCCCGATTTTTCCCAGGCCTTATTGCCGTGGATGCAGGGGATGGCGTCGGCCGACACGCCGCTGGTGGCCGCCGTCAACGGCAAGACACGCCGCCAAGGCGTCGCCCCGAACGGCATACGGGCGCAATTGCAGTGCCAACAACGGTTCCTGGAACCTTTTCTGCTTTGAACTTCTTGGGATTGGAGCGATGTGCGTAGGGCGCCAGCGCCGCGCAACCGATCCGATAGGCCACTGCCAGCAACCGCTTCGGACTCTTGGAAGTCGTACTCATCCAAGCGTGCTACGCACGCCGAGCCGCTAGCGGATGAAGCTACCGGCGGGTTTTCTACGGAGCAGGTCGTAGTGGATTTCACAGCGACTTGTTATCCACGGCAACCGCAGCATCTCGGCGAGCGTGCATTCCCGAGTCGGAAGTTATGCAATCGCGTCTTGCATGATCGTTGAGACGACCTACGGAAGTGCGACGGTATTCTGCGAGAAAGCCCTTGCGGTTGTGCGAAGGACCATTCCGACTACCAAAGCAGCAAGGATGGCCATCGCCTGGGTTAAGCTGCTGGCTTCCGGCACCGGCACTAGGATTACGGCCCTCAGTTCTCCGTCAATCATTGCTTGCCCAGTAATCCATCCATTGTCATTCACTCCATTCGCAGAAACAACCGCCCAGTCTTCAAAGCCCGGGGCCAGCGAGTCGGTGAGGTTCACGAGTCCGTCTGCTTGATTCCAGCTAAATCCGCCGGTGCCCTCGGAGATACCGACGAACAGATTGAGCGAGTTCAGGCCGAGCGCTTCGGAGAACGCGTCGGTGATATTGAGTTTTCCGAAGGACAGGAAGGTGGAGTCATTGGCGTTATAGAGCCCGGCGATTCCGTTTTCAGAGCCTGCGACGAAGCTATTGTCATTGATATCATTTGGGAGAAAGAGACCCAGGTCGGTGTATGCAACATTGCTAATGCTGGAAATATACCCAGTTGTTCCATCCACTCGTCCAACAACTGAGTCAGCATCGTTAATTGCATACCCTTGAGTATTGTCGGTAACAAAGTAGGGTGTTGCGGTATTGATGTTTGACCAGGTGGTTGTCGTGTCGAAGGAGTCCATCACCGTCCCAATTGTCCTATTGGAAAAATCATTAATTCCCCGTGCATCGCTTGGGCCAGCATTTAATCCCACCATTCCGAGGCCAAGTTGCCATTTGAAGGCCCGCCCGTCTGATTGCCCTACGACGATTCTGTCATCATTGAGGTCACGGCCAACGCTGCTTCCGCCAGCAAGTGTGCCCAGATCCAAGAACCCATTAGATTGCGTGTAGATGAAGGCGTGGTCCGCGCCCCCGGAAGTGCGATAAACGCCGGTGACATCGCCGTGAGAGTTGATGGCGTAAGCGTTACTGTTAGGGCCTGCTACGGGCACCACGGTGTAGATAGGTCCTGCAAGTGCAGTAGAGCCAATCGGGAACAGACAAAGAACGAGCAGTTGGCGGGCATGAATTGGTCGCGCGAGCGTCCGAACCTGTGGTTTCATGAGGCTGAACTCCGAGCGAAGAAACGAGCGAAGAAACGGGGACGGGTCCAATTTACGAATCCGAGGGCGAAGCCTTGCGCGGGCGGCCGGGCGCGCGGAGCGTGGCTTGGAGCCCAAGGGCGGCGGCGGTCGACGCGATCCATGACGTGCTGCCGTAGGGTGTGCCACGCTGCACGCTTCGCCGCAGCGCGTCCAACTCGGCGTCGGTGTGCGCCGTGTTGACGTGTTCGCGCAAGCGACGCGGGCGGGGAACCGGCCAACTCGACAGCCAGGCCTTCTGCTCGGCGGCACCGCGCTCGCGAACCCACCCGGTGCGGCACGCGCGGTTCTTGGCATGGCCTTGATCGTAACCACGATACAGAGACCAAGCAAGAATTGGACCCGTCCCCCGTTTCTCCGTCGTTTCTCCGTTCCGGTGAGAGTCAAACAGCATCACCAGGTGGGAGAGAAAGAGGGAAGACCCGCCATGCGCGGCTAGCGCGCACGGGCCCAATCGGGTAGCCCAGCCCAGGTAATTCCCAGCGCCGGGCCCCCTAGCAGGTAGATCGCAGCGACGATCAGCAAAATTCCGGCCCAGTTGAGCACGAAACCGGTCACCAGCATGTCGCGAAGGCGCACGTAACCCGAGCCGTAGACGATCGCGTTGGGCGGGGTGCCGGCCGGCAGCATGAAGGCACTGCTCGCCGCGATCGTGGCGGTCACCATGAGCAGCCGGGGATCGCAATCCAGGTTCTGCGCGACGCTCGCCAGAATGGGCAGGCTCATCGTGGTACACGCCAGGTTGCTGGCCAATTCGGAGAAGAACGTCATCCCCGTGGCGGTTGCCGCGCACATCGCCAGCGGCGACGCACCGGCCAACTGCCGGCCAAACCAGCGCCCCAGGTGGGCATCCAAACCGCTCGACGACAGCCCTTCGGCCAGGGCCAGCCCGCCGCCAAACAGCAGCAGCACGCCCCAGGGCACGCGCTGCGCCAGGTGCCAATCGGCCAGGGCGGGCCCGCGCCATCCCGACCGGGGAACGACGAAACACACCAGCGCCATCGCGATGGCCACGGTCGAATCGTCGACCGGCAGCGTCGGCCGCGAAGCCAGGTTGCGCAAGGCCGGCGCCCAGCCAAAGCCTGCGACCGGCTGGCGAAAGATCCACAGCAGGGCCGTGATGACGAAGATCGCCGCGATGCGCACCTCGGCCGGCGTCCAAGGGCCCAGCGACCTGCGTTCGGCGGCGATGTATTCCTTTTCGCCGAGCAAGTTGCTCCCGCCCAGGGGGAGCAGCAACCTGGTCATGAGCAGCCAGGACACGATCAACATCACCCCGGCCAGCGGCGCGGCCAAGAGCATCCAGCCGCCAAACGACAGCTCCGGCCCCTGGGGGAATTCCTGCGTGTAGATCTGCTTGAGGGCCAGGTTCGGCGGCGTGCCGATCAAGGTGCCGTAGCCGCCAATGCTTGCGGCGTAGGCGATCGCCAGCAGCACGGCAGCGCCGAAGTTCCGGCCGGCCTGCGGGTCGGCCGATTGACACCGCGCGCGGTCGGCCAGGCTCACGGCCAACGGCAGCATGACGAGCGTCGTGGCCGTGTTGCTCATCCACATCGACATCGCACCCGTGGCCAGCATGACTCCCAGAACGACGCGAGCCGGGCTGTCGCCGATCACGGCGATGACATTCAGGGCGAGACGGCGCTGCAGCCCCGTTTCTTCGGCCGCCAGGGCAATCAGGAAGCCACCCAGGTAGAGATAGATCAGGCTGTCGCCGTAACAGGCGGCTACAGCCTTGGCCGGTAAAATCGACAGCGCCGGAAGCAGCGCCAAAGGCAACAGGCCCGTGGCAGCCGGGGCCACGGCCTCGGTGAGCCACCAGATGGCCATCCAGACGGCCACGGCCGCCATGGCATTCAGTTCGGGCCGGGCCTCGTCGAGCGCCCACCCGGCGCTGGGTCCCCCGAACAAGGCAGCGGCAGCGAGGGGCCCCAAGACCAGGCCCGCCGTGGCGATCAGACCGCGCGAAGTGGCCGCTGCTTCGCTCAAGGCGTGGGCCTCCGCGGCGCCTGCCGCGAGCTTACTTGCCCGGGATCTTTTGCGCCTTGCCGCACTTCTTGCAGCGGGTTCGCTGGTTATTCAGCATCGAACCACATTTGGCACAGCGGCGGCTCTTGCGTTGCAGGACAAGTTTGGTGCGCGGTCGCGAACGCATGGCAGGCTCAATCCGAGCTAAGACTCAATGACTGTATCGAGCGAGCGTCCGCAGGCGCAGCCCACTCTTGGCGAAACGCAACATGATAAACGATCTCCCGGTGATGCACCAGGAGTCATTCCGGATGCGATCAGCAGCCCGCTCAGATCGGCAGTTCGGTGCCTTGGCCTGTTTCGAGGGCCCGGCGGTAACACCAGGCCGCAACGACGACGTCTTCGATGGCCAGGCCGACGCTCTTGAACAACACGATGCTGTCACGCGTGCGGCGTCCCACGGCCTGGCCGGAAACGACCGCCGCCAGGTCGACGGCGCGTTTCCAGTCGAACAAGCCGCGTTCGAGCGCGCTGCGAAAGTCGCCGGCCTCGTGCCGGCAGGCCTCGACGCTGTCGCAGACGACGTTGTCGGCCAGCCGCACCACGTCGGCATCGATCTCGGCGCGGCTCTGCCAATTGGCCCCCACCGCGCAGACCAGCGTCCCTTCGGCCAGGTCTTTGCCGTCGAACACCGGCTCGCGGCTGGTGGTCGCCGTGATCACGATCGGCAGTTCGCTCGCGGCTTCCTGCGGCCGATCGACCGGCACCACCTCGATATCGAGCCGCTGCGACATCCGCGCGCAGAATTCCGTGCGCCGCTCGTCGTTGCGCGAATAGACGAAGGCGCGCTTGATTCCCCGGGCCACGCAGGCCGCCGCAAGCTGCGATTCGGCCTGCCAGCCTGCGCCGAACACCCCCACCTCGGCCGCATCGGCCAGGGCCAGGTGCGAGATCGCCACGCCGGTCGTGGCGCCGGTGCGAATCTGGCCGAGCAGGTCCGCTTCGAGGAGCGACAGCAGTTGGCCGCTCGCCAGGTCGTAGAGCCCGACGAGAAACCGCGCGCCGTTTTTCGTCGTGCTATACGCCTTCCAACCGGCGACGCCGAGGTAGGGCACCGCGGCGCTCATCGTGTGCAGCGCAAAGCCGCTGACCACGGCCCGGTCGCGCGGCACGTTGACAGCCTCGCCCGCGTCCCAGCGGCGGAAGGCATCGTCGAGCAGGTCAATTGCCCGGCGCACGTCGAGCAATTGTTCGACGTCTCGTTCCCGCAACAACAATGCACACATAGCGATCCTCGCCGAAGCCGTGCCCGCAGTCCCGCTTGCCTGCCGGGAACCGTGCGTCTCAGTATGCCATCACGCCTCGAGCGTGGCGATGCGTTTGAAGTCGTTCTTGAGCGAGCGATAGAGCTGCTGGTAGATGGGAAACCCGCGGTCGTAGTACTGCTTGTGGGCCCTGACGACGGGGGTTTCCTTGACCGTGTGAATCGTCGCGTCGCAGGCCTCGACGACGTTCTTGAAGGCCCCCGCCCCGACGGCAGCCAACAGGGCCACGCCATAGGCGGGTCCCTCTTCGGCATTGAGCGTCATTACCCTCTGGCCGAAGACGTCGGCCTGAATCTGGCGCCACAACGGCACTTTCGAGCCGCCGCCCGAGGCCCTGATCTCGTTCACCGGCACCCCCATCTCGCGGATGATCTCCAGGCTGTCGCGCATCGCATAGGCGACCCCTTCCATGACCGATCGCACCATGTGACCTCGGGTGTGCTTCAAGGTCAGCCCCACGAAACAGGCCCGGGCATCGGGATCGGCGTGCGGGGTGCGCTCGCCGGAGAGATACGGGAGGAAGAACAGGCCCTCGGCCCCCGCCGGAGTCGGGGTCGCCTCGTCCTGCAGCATCTGGTAGGGATCGCGTTTGGTCTTCTTCGCCAGCGCGATCTCGGTCTGGCACAGCCGTTCGCGGAACCATTGCAGGCAGCCGCCGCCCGAGAGGCTCACGCCCATCATGTGCCAGCGGCCGCGCACGGCATGGCAGAAGGTGTGCAGCCGGCCCTCGGGATCGATCTCGACCGTGTCGCTGTGCACGAACATGATGCCCGAGGTGCCGATCGAGGTCGACAGCACGCCGCGCCGCACGATGCCGTTGCCCAGGGCGCCTGCCGCGCAATCGCCGGCCCCGCCGACGACGACGCAATCGGTCGACAGGCCCAGCAGCTTCGCGGCCTCGGGCGTGAGCTTGCCGGTGACGTCTTCCGATTCATAGCACGGCGCCAAGAGCGACGCATCGAGTTCCAGGGCCGACAACAGCGGCTTCGACCAGTCGCGCTTCGCCACGTCCAGCAGCAGCATGCCGCTGGCGTCGCTCACATCGGTGGCAAACTCGCCCGTCAACCGCCGGCGCACGTCGTCCTTGGGCAGCAAGACCTTGACGGTCTTGTCGAAGTTCTTGGGCTCGTGATTGCGCAACCAGAGAATTTTCGGCGCTGTGAAACCGGTCAACGCCGGATTGGCAACCAGCTTGATCAGTTTCTTCCGCCCGCCGGCGCGGCGTTCCATCTCGTCGCATTCGGCGCTGGTGCGCTGATCGTTCCACAGCAGGGCCCTGCGCACGACCTGGTTCTTCTTGTCCAGGAACACTGAGCCGTGCATCTGGCCCGAGAGCCCGATGGCCTTCACGTCGGCCGGCTTGAGCCTGGCCTTTTTGACCACGGCCCGCACGGTCTTGATCGTGCCTTGCCACCAGTCTTCGGGGTCCTGCTCGCTCCACAGCGGCTTGGGATGATGCGAAGGGTAACGGCTATCGGCCTCGGCGAGGATTTTTCCTCGTTCGTCGATCGCCAGGGTCTTCGTGCCGGAGGTGCCGATATCGATGCCAAGAAAGGCGCTCATGGTGCGGTCCGAGATGCCGGTGAGAGGATACACTGCAACAGCGCGGCGAGATTCTAACCGCGGCGCCGGCACGGCGGCAAATCGGGCCTCGGGGAGCTAGCTTTTGCGCTCGAACAGCGGCACGCAATCTTCGAGCCGTGTACCCCGTTCGTCGGTGATCGAGAACTGAGCCGGCCACATCGACACGCCGGCGTGTCCGCCGTCGCGCTTCGAGAGCAGGTAGAGTTTCAGCTCGAAGTTGGGCCGGCCTTCGGCGTCGAGCAGCCGCGGCTCGGTATGTTTGGCAATCTGCCGCATCACCTCCAGGCCGGCGTCGACGGCCGTCTTGCCCGTGCGCATCAGTTCGACCGCCAGGCGGCTGGAGAGGTTCTGGAGATTGGCCTCGCCGCGCCCCGTGCTGCCGCAACTGCCGGCGTCGTTGTCGCAGTACAGCCCGGCACCGACGATCGGCGAATCGCCGACGCGGCCGGGCAGCTTGAAGGCCAGGCCGCTGGTGCTCGTGGCGCAAAATAAGTCGCTGCCGACGAGGGCCGCACAATGGATCGTGCCGGTGGGGCGACGGCTCGTCAGATATTCCTTCCACTCGGGCGGCACCTCGGCCGGCGGCAGCCAGTCGTCTTCGGTGCTGCGCGTCTGCCGCCAGTAGAGCCAAGTCTTGCGCGCCTTTTCCGTGAGCAGGTTCTCCTCGGGAAAACCCTGCGCCCGGGCAAACCGCAAGGCCCCCTCGCCCACCAACAGCACGTGGTCGGTCTGTTCCATGACCAGCTTAGCCACGGCCGTCGGATGCCGGACGTTGCGCAAGGCCGCCACGGCGCCGCAGCGATGCGTCGGCCCGTGCATGACGGCCGCGTCGAGTTCAACGACGCCGTCCTCGTTGGGCAAACCGCCGTAGCCAACCGAGGTGTCGTTCGGGTCGTTTTCGACGATCTCGATGCCTTGCACGATGGCGTTGAGCGGTTCGCCGCCGGCGGCAATCAGCTCGTACGCCTTGCGCGTGGTCTCGAGCCCGTTTTTCGACGAGATGACTTTGAGTGGTGTCACGGCGGTACGACCTGTCTTGGCCGGGGAGGGCTTTGGCACATTGGGATCGGCGGCCGCGGCGTCGGCGAGCGTTGCGCCCGTGAAAGCAGCGCCGGCCAGCGCCACGCCGGCAAGCGAGCCGGCCGAACCGGCGAGAAACTCCCGGCGCGAGCCGGCAGCCTGATGCGAATCGTGCGACATGCGATGCTTCCTGGCAACGTGCGCGGACGAGTTTACCACCGGGCCGCGAGTGTCGACCGGACGGCAAATTGTGTCAAGCGGGGTCGCCCGGTCCCTCGGCCAGCTCGGTGCCTTGGTGGAAGACGAGCCGCCACGCGCCTGCTTCCTGCCGCCACAGCGACGATCGCCACGTGCCCCGCGCGTGCTGGCCGCCGGGCAGCGACTGCCAAGCGCGATACGTCGCCAGCGCCACCCCCGGCGCCAATGCGCGAACCTGAAAATCCCGCATCGCGATGGGCCCGCGCGCTTGTTCGCCCTGCAGCACGGCGAGCACCTGGCTCTTGTCGTAGATCCGCCCCGAGGCGCCGCACTCGCGAAAGTCGTCGGCCAAGAGCAGCGCGACGGCCTCCGGGTCGCGCCGCACCTCGGGGTGCAACAGCCGCTCCTCGAGGATCCTCAACGTCGCTTGCAGTTCGTCCATCGCGGCACGTTTCGCCAGCTCAAGTCACGACCGACGCATAGACCTGCGTATACAACTCGTTGGCCGTCCGCACGGCATGGGTCAGCCAGGCCCATTCGTGGCCGGTCAATTCGGCCTCATCGAGCACGCGCATGATATCGGCCGTGTGCCCCGCGTCGACGTCGCCGTGCCCCAGCGAAAACGACATCTGCTGCGGCTGTAGATTGAGCAGAGCCTTGACCTTGCGGCCGTAGGCCGCGCCCCAGCGCGCGCCGACTCCTTCGAGCACCACGGCCGTTCCCAACCTTGCCACCGGCATCCGCACGGCCAGAAAAGTCGTGAAGGCGACATAGTTCTGGCAATCCAAGGGAGGCATCTCGCTGCGCGGGTCAGGCCCCGCATAGCCGGTCGCCTCGAGGTCCTCGACGGACCAGCGCCAATGCGTCCGTTCTTCTTCGGCGTGCGTAATCAGGTAATCGCGCACCGGCTGCAAGCGGTAATCGCAATAGCCGGCCGCCAGCGCGAACGTCTGCGGCGCGTGATAGGAAAGATGAAAGATCCTCTGCAGCCAGCGGTGATAATGCCGCATCTCGAAGGTGCCCGCATCGATGCTGGCGAACAAGGGGTTGCCGCCGAATCCGGAGACGACGTCCTCAAGCGCGGCGACAAACTCCTGCTGACGAGCGGTAGGCAGCGCGATCATGCACAAGCTCCTCGGGTGCCAGGCGGCCGACCGGGATCGATGCGCCGTTGCCCCAAAACGACAACGACGTCCGGCCTCGCGACTCAGGCTAGCAAGGGACGCCGCGCGCCAGAAATCTTTTGCGCGTCAACAAAAGTCCTCTTCGGAGGACGTCGCCAGCGCGACCGGGGCGCCAGCGGTTATCCCCGCAGCGCCGCCGGCAACAGCTTGAGCACCTTCCACAGCGACGGATCGGCCGTGAGACGCAAGACGTCGCCCGCCATGCCCGCCGCGCCGGTGTGCGTCGGGAACCAAAACGGCTTGGGGAAGACGGTCAACGGGCCTTCGAGCACGGTCTTTTGGGCCTTGTCGAGCATGTAGGTGTTGTGCACCCAACCGATGCCGCTTTGGGGCTCGGCAATCGTACCGCCGGGAAAACCGCCCCACGGCGGACTGATCATCGCGTAAGACAGTGCCGGCCAGTGATTGATGCCGATCGTGCCGTAGCGCAGATTGGCCAGGGCCCGTTGGAAGCGGGCCTCGTGGTTGCCCTCGCGGCGAAACTTGGGATGCACCATCAGGCCGGCGCCCAAGGTACCCCACAGCCGGTCGTTGGCGAACTCGACGGCCGCGTCGAGGAAATCGGCCGGCGTGGCCGCGTCGAGCGCCGTCTCGGCGCAGACGCACACGAACGACTCCTCGTCGAAATACTGCGGGTCGCGCTGAGGCGCGACGTTGCGCACGATCGTCCACGGCAGGCAGCCGTGCTCGTCGAGACCTTCGCAGCCGGTGAACTTGCGGAAGCGGTCGGCCGCGCCGGGGTAATACGCCTTGCGCCGCGGCACGTGGCCCAACGTCGCCTCGAGCAAATCGAGAAACCGTTCGCGCTGCGGCCAATGCCGCCAGGTGACCACCATCTTTGTGGCGATGCAATTAAACGAAGCATTGTTGGTGATCATCGCTGCGGTGTTCTCGGCCTGGAACGCCAGCTCCTTCTCGCTGTAGTCCCAGGGCACGACGATCCACGGCGTGACGTTGCCCAGTTCGCTGGTGATCCGTTTCTTGAGCAACGGATCGCCGGCTGACTTGCGCAGATCGCGTTCGGGCCCCGGCGGCCCCCAGACGATCGTCTCGTGGGAATAGATGGACCCGGTGATGTGCACCTCGTCGACGAGCGGCTGGTTGATCGCCGCGATGCCCGCCTCGGCGCCGCCGTAGACGATGCGCAGGTAGCCCTCGCGCAACAAGGCCGCAAAGGCCCGTTCGTAGAACGGACCCAGGTACTCGTTGACCGGGTTCATTTTCACGAGCACCAACTGGCCTTCTTGGAAGAGCTTCGAGAAGGCGTCGGTCGGCGGGATCGACGAGACGTTGCCCGCGCCCAACACGAGCGAGATGCCCACCGGCGGGTGCTCGTGCCGGTAGATCGTGGCCATCGTGTCGCCGAGATTTTCCGGCGTCACGCCCGGCTGCATCCAGACGTGCGCCTTGAAGCCGGAGAACAAGATGCCGTCGAACAGCCCCCGGGTGGGCATCACCTCGACGCGGACCTGCCCCTCGGGGCCGACGACAATCTCGCCGGGCACGCGCGGAATGCCCTGCGCTTCGATGTCGCGCAAGCTTTGCGCGAGCAGTTTCAGATACCGGGCCACGGCCACGGGTCCGGCAGCCATTTCTTCGGCGGCAAAGCTGGTGCCGGGCTGCAGGCCCTTGGCCTCGCAGGCCGCGGCGACCCAGCCGTCGGCCTCGGCCACGAGCCCCCGCAGACATTCCTCGACGAGCCGAATGCGCTCGCGCACCGACGTGCGTCGAAAACGATCGCGATTGGCGGCCAGTTCGCGGACGGCCCGATCGATGTCGTCCGGGGTCGAGATCCTACCCGACGGCTCCCGATACAACGCTTTCGGTTCGGCGATACTCATGAGTAAGCTCCTTGGCCGGAATCAGCGACATGGCCCGTTCAGCGAGTGCGGTAATGGTCAGCGACGGATTGACGCCCGGGTTGGCCGAGATCATCGAACCGTCGATCACGTAGAGACCTTCGTAATTGAAGACGCGGTTGCGGCTGTCGATCACGCCTTCGTCGGCATCGCGACCCATGCAGCAGCCGCCGAGAATGTGGGCCGTCGAGGGCGTGCCGAACAACGTTTCGGTGACCAGCGAAAACGGCACGGCGTCGAGCTTCTCGGCCATCCGCTCGGCGTACCGCGTGGCCAACGGGATCGACGCCGCGGGAGGCGCACCCGACGAGACCTCGGTCGTCACGCCGCCGAACCAGTTGCGGCGAAAGCGCAGCGTGCTGTCGAGCGTCTGCATGAACAAGAGCGTATGCGAGCCGCGGCCGATCTCCACCCCCAGCGCCCTGAGCATCCGCAGCGGCTGCCGCACCCAGGCGGCCAGCGCCATCGCCAGACGGGCAAACACGTTGTTGCCCGGCGCGTGCGGCGAGATCAGCAGCTTGAAGAACCCGGAGCCGCGCGGATAACGCACGATCTCCAGGCTGCTGTGTTCGTCGATGTCGTACTTCGACGTGATGGCCACGCCTTGCGACAGGTCCAGCTCGGGCCGCAACGTCACGACGTTGATGATGCTTTCCGAGTTGCTGCGAATCGTGTCGCCCAACCGTGCCGACAGCTTCGGCAGCGACGATTGCTTGAGTTTCAGCAACAGCGGCAAGGTGCCCATCACGCCGCCGGAAAAAACCACATGGGCGGCCGTGACGCAATGCGTCCCCCGGGGGTGGTGCCGCCGGTAATGCACTTCGTAACCGCCCGCCGGGCGCGGGCGGACATCGAACACCTCGCATTCGGCCTCGACTTTGGCGCCGCCCTGTTCGGCCAGATAGAGATAGTTCTTGTCGAGCGTGTTCTTGGCGTTGTCCTTGCAGCCGATCATGCAATGGCCGCAATGGATGCAGCCAGTGCGCGAAGGCCCGCGGCCATCGAAATACGGGTCCGGCACCGTGCGGCCGGGCTCGCCGTAGTAGACGGCCGTATTGACCGGGTGAAAATGTTCGGGCCGACCATCCTCGGAGGCGATTTCCAGGAGCGCCTGATCGCCGACATGCAGCCGCGGATTGGGCGCCGCGCCGAGCATCCGCAGCGCGGTGGCATAGTGCGGCTTGAGCTCCGCTTCCCAATCGGCCAGATGCGCCCAGCTCGCGCTGGCAAAAAACGGTCGCCGCGGCACAGGCAGGGTGTTGGCATAGACCAGCGACCCGCCCCCGACGCCCACGCCCGACACCACGGTCATGTGCCGCAGGAAGGTCATCTTGAAAGGGCCGCGCCAGCCCAATCGCGGCCGCCACATCCAGCGCGAAAGCTGCCAGTTGCTGGTTGGAAAATCCTGCGGCCTGAAACGCCGGCCCTTTTCCAGGACCAGCACCGAGTAGCCCTTCTCGGTCAACCGGCACGCCGAGACGCTACCGCCGAAGCCTGAACCGATCACGACATAGTCGTAATCCACTTGACCGACGTTCGGGCTCGCAGCGTTTGAGGTCATCGCGGGGGCCTTTGGTATGCCAGGGCCCCGTCATCTTACTCGGTGCCCGACGGCGGGCCTAATGTGCACGGAAAGGGACTGGAGCAGGTGTTTCGTGCGACCGGGTGCCCGGCTTATTTTCCCGCTCCGGCAGCGGGCATCTCGCTTGCGGCGGCCGATACATTCGCCGGGTGCTCCTCGAGCGCCCGGCGGGCAATGCCCGTCGCCGCGACTGCCCAGAGTTTATCGCCATACAGGACGACGATTGCATTCCAGACGGCCCGCGCCGCGGGGAGATCGGCCACGGCCAATTCTTCGGCACGCCTGAGCTGCGCCTCGATCACCTGCAACTGGGCCGCGTTGTCGGCCTGTCCTTCGGCCTGCAGCCGGGCAAGTTGCTGCCGGGCCAATTCGAGGCAGCTGGCCATCTCCGAGGTGGCCGCGTGCTCTTGCGAGAACAAGGTCAGCAGGGCCGCCAGCTTGTCGGCCGCGCGCTGGGGATCTTGCGTTGCCAGTTGCATTGCCTCGACATACGCCCGTTCGATCGGCGTGAGCGATTGGCCAGTTCCACGGCGGGCTTGCCGCTCGAACCGACGCTGCTGCCGGTCGAGTTCGAGTTGTTGCTTGAGGTCGCCGACTTCCGTGGCCCGAGCGTCTTGGGGAAAGCGCTTGAGAAACTCGTCGAGCTGCTCGGCGACCTCGGCCAGGCGCTCGGGCCGGCCGTCGATCGCGGCGGCATTGATCTCGGCATACAACGCCTCGGCCGAGACCGGTCGCGTCAAATACCAGCCGACCGCGACGACCGCGATCAGCGAGACAGCCAGCAGGCCGATTTGCGCAAGCCAGACGTACGATTGGCCGCCGTCTTCCGCGTCCTGGTCGACTTCTTCAACCCGTTTGAACTTGGCAGCCGGCTCGGGCGCCTTGGTCTTGGATTCGTGCGGCGGGGCCGGCGGCGGGTTGACCTGCGAGGCCCCCATCGTGGCCTGCTCGGACAACGGACGATTGGTCGCCGGCGCGAGATCGATGGCAAGCGAATACCCGGTGTCGTCGTCCGGCAACTCGGCCTGGGGCGAGGCCGTGGCTCCGATCGTCGCCGACAAGGGATCAACCGACTCTGCGGCTTCGTTGCCGGCCAGTGTCGAATCGACCGATCCCGTGCGATTCAGGTCGACCTCGGGCGAGACGGTGAATTCGAGATCCTCGGCCACGAGAGGCCGCCGCTCGCTCAAACGTTTTTCTCGCGCCACCAGGCCGTGGTACATCGCCTCGAGCCGGCGGATCAGCACCATCGCGTTGGTCGGTCGATTGTCGGGCTCTTTCTCGAGCAGCTCGGTCAGCAGCTCTTCGATCTCCTCGGGAGTCTGTGGGGCGTAGCGCCGCACCGGGTCGGCCTGCGCGAACCGCTGGAGCTGCAGCATCTCGGGCAGGGTCCGCGCACGAAACGGTGGACGGCCCGCCAGCAGCGCATACATCAAGCCGCCCAGGCTGTAGAGATCGGCCTTGTGCGTCACCGGGCGGCCGTCGGCCTGCTCCGGAGCCATGTATTCGGCCGTTCCCAGGACGCCTCCTTCGGAGGTCAGGCCCGTGTTGCCAAACAGTTTGGCGATGCCGAAGTCGGACAGCTTGACCTGTCCGTCGGGCGTGAGCATGACGTTGGCCGGCTTGATGTCGCGATGAATCACACCGTGATCGTGGGCATGTTTCAGCGCGCGGCAAATCTGCACCGCCAACGTCAGCACTTCCTTCCACTCGAAGCGCCGACCTTGGGTCAGTTCTTCTTCCAGGCTGACGCCGGGCACCAGCTCCATGCTGTAGAACAAGTGGCCGTCCTGCTGGCCAAACCCGTAGAGCCGCACGATATTCGGATGGCGCAGCTTGCGCAGCGTTTCGATCTCGCTGGTGAACCGCTCGCGAAAGCCTTCCTCGGCCGCCAGCGCCGCCGACAAGACCTTGATGGCCACCTCTTGCCGGGTGTTCTCGTCGACGCCGGCGAACACGGTGCCCATCCCGCCTTTGCCCAGGCGGCGACCGACCTTGTAGGGACCGAGACGTTCGATATCCATGACCGGCCAACGAGAGCAGATTTGAAGTCCGAGAATCCGGGGCACCGGTGCGCCGCGGACACCTTCGATCTTAGCCCGAATTGCTCCAAATCAATCTGCTATCGAGCCCGATTCCCGGTCGAATCATGCGCGCGACGTTCGCCCTGGCCGCCCGAAGTGTAAGCACGATTGATGCTAACTCGACCCACGGGTAGGGTTGTACGGGAGCACGATTTGTCGGCGCCATCAATAAAATCGCAGTGCAAGGGGAGGGGGAGGCCATGCGTTGCCGACTGCAGGTGCTCATTGCGCTCCTGGCGATGGGTTTGGCGGTGGCTGGACACGCACCCCCGGCGCGTGCCGCAGAACTTCCCCCGCGACTCGCGCCGGCACCCGACCTCGAATTGCACATGGTCGGGCTGACGGGCGGATTCTACGCCAACGCGAAGCAAGCCTTAGGTCGCTCGCGGGTGCACGTCGATCGACCTGGAAAACGGGTCGTCTTATGCCTGAACGGCTATCTCGCCACGTCGTGGAAGGTGAGCGTCGCCGCGGACACCACGCTCGCACGCGTGTATGTCGGCGGCCAATACCTCCAGTCCGTCGCGGGGCTGCCGGAGAACACGCTTAAGGTTTACGCGTACTACGATGCCCGAAATCCCCAACTGTGGCTGAGCCCGGCGAGTCAGTTGGAGACCCGTGATTTTCGGATTGCTGTCCGCGAATTGCACGCCGCCACGGGCCTGCTGCTGGCGAGTTTCCATGGAGCCGAAAGCCTTGACGAGGATCGGCCGATCACCGTCAATCGCGTCGAAGACAATCCCGCCTTCTCGCTGGACTACCCGCAGCCCAAACCGGCGGCCGACTTGCCTGCGGTGAGTTTTTCGGCCTTGCACTTGCCAGTCTTGGATTGGAAGTACGGTACCCATACGAGCTATGCCGTCTCGTACGGCGAATTCACTTTGCAAGGCCCCCGAGCGGATACGCTGCTTCCGATCGCACTGGACATCAAGACGTTGCTGCACGATGAGCCAGGCAAACGGTTCCTGGGGCTGATTCGCGATCATTGCCACGTGGTAGAGCCGTTCGAACACGCTGCCGCCAACCGCGTCATCGAGCCCGCCGCTTTCAGTGAGGAAAGAATCCATTGCCTCACGCTCGACCCGAAGCGCCAGCGTTTAGTCGCGTGGCCTTACGTTACGAATCATCCCGGCCCAGTGGCGATTTCATTGACGAATGGCCAAGTGGCGACTCTCCATCGCTGGCCAAAGAATGAGCAGCGCGACTACCTCCAGCCAGTGGCGCTGGCCTATGCGCCGGAGAAGGATGTGATCTACGGGATCAGCCAGTATCTCGGGCCGACGCAAAACCACGCCGGTGTGCCGCCGGCCATGCTCTGCGAGATCGATGCCGAGACGGGGGAATTGCGGCAGACTGCACCGCTCGGGAACTTGATCATGCCGAAAACCTCGGTCCACAATCTGCTGGATCGACGGCAACTGATCAGCGTCGGCGAACACCTGGTCTACCTCACCACGGACGACCAATTTGACGTTGGAGCACAGCTTGGTGGTTCGTCGATTTTCTTGATCGATCCGAACACGGCGACGGTCACCCTGACGCACCGTGAGCCCCATTCTGCGCCCAACAAGTCGAACCCGTGACAGGCGGCTCGCTGGCCCTGGGAATTGCCGGTACATGGCCGCACCGCGCGCCCCTGACACGCGTCCCGCGACGCAATCTGCCGCACCTTGCAGCCCTGCGGCGAGCGGCCGATAATCGCCCGCCTGCCGCGGCCCGGTATTCGCCGGGCCAGGCGGCGAGTTGCTCTGGCTCGGGCC
The DNA here is from genome assembly GCA_019694435.1 of Pirellulales bacterium. Lineage (NCBI taxonomy): Bacteria > Pseudomonadati > Planctomycetota > Planctomycetia > Pirellulales > Pirellulales bacterium. The sequence goes on along the minus strand of JAIBBZ010000018.1, from coordinate 35,344 downwards.
ATTCCGAGCCTGAATTCCGTGGAGAATCGGTGTGAGTAATCGCGAAGTCTTCTTGCCGCGCAACGAAAACCAGGCCCGGGGCATCGGGCAATATGCGATCGACTTCCTGGCCGGCAACCAGGGCGAGCCGAGCGAGGCCGTGTTTGCGATGACCGAGCGGTTCCACGTCGACAGCATTGCCTGCGGCGTATCGGCCCTGGCCTGTGGCACCAATGCCCCCAACGTCCTGCGGCAAGAGGCGCTCGAGTATCGCGTGCCCGACGGCTTCCCGGGCGTCCCGGTGTTCGGATCGAAGGTGCGGCTCGCGCCGGAAAAGGCGGTGCTGGCCAACAGCTCGGCGGTCCGCGAATGGGACTCCAACGGCACCAACTTCGGCTTCAACCCCACCCGCGGTTACACCCGCGGCGAGTTTGGGCACAACGACTTCTACCCCGTGGCCGTGGCGGCCGGGCAACTCTGCGGCTGGGACGGCCGGCAGACCGTTCGAGCCATGATCGCCATCGACGAAATCCGCGGCCGGCTGGCCGAGGTATTCGCCCTGAAGAATTACAAGATCGACCACGTCGTACACGGCGCGATCGCTTCGGCGGCCGGCTTCGGCGCGGCGTTGGGCGGCACGGTCGATCAGATCGAGTCGGCGATCGGCCTGGTCGTGGCCCACTACATCCCCTTCCGCGCCATCCGGCACGGCAAGCAATTGTCCGACTCGAAGGGCGCCTCGGCTGCGATCAGCACCGAAGTGGCCGTGCTCAGTGCCCGGCGGGCGCTGCGCGGGTTCGTCGGTCCGGCCGACATCTTTCGCAACCCCGAGGCGATCTTCTGCCTGTTCGAAAAGCCAGCCGCCAAGGGCGAAAGCCCCTTCGATCTGGCCCTGGGCGCCGCGGGCGACGATTTCGCCGTGATGGGGATGCACTTCAAGCTGGGCCTGTACGAACACCAGTCGGCCGGCGCCATCCAGGGACTCATGGACCTGCTCGCGGCCAACCCCACGCTGGTCGACGACGAAGGTCGGCTGAAGTCCGTGCAGATCACGATCTACGAGCCGGCTTTCGGCATCATCGGCGATCCGGCCAAGCGCGACCCGCGCACCCGGCAAAGCGCCGACCACTCGATGGTCTACATCATCGCCACCTTGATGCGCAAGGCCTATCAACAGCGCTGCGGCGGTTGGAAAGAGCTGATGCTCGTGCCCGAGGACTACAACGATCAGGCCCTGCACGAACCGCTGACCCGGCGGATCATGCAGCGCATCGACTTCCGCCACGGCGGCCAGGAATACGACGACCGCTACCCGGACGGTATTCCCACCTCGTTGGCCATCGACCACGCCGACCTGGGGCACCTCGACAGCGGCCTGGTGATGTACCCGGTCGGCCATGCCCGCAACACGAGCGGACTGCTCGACGATCTGCTGGCCCACAAGTTCCGGCTCTTGGCCGGCCTGGGCGTGCGCGATACCGAAGCGCTGTACGACCGGTTCACGAACCTGAGGGCAAGGACCGCGGCCGAGATCGCCGAACTGTACGACTTCGAGCTCAACTGGCGCGGGCGGTTCTAGGACGCCCCAACGCCTCGCCGCCCCCGGGGCCGAGGCGTCAAGACAGGATCACGGCCGCAACGGCCAAGGCCGCGGTCTCGACGCGCAAGATGCGTTCGCCCAAACCAACCGGGATCGCACCGACCGCGCGGGCTTGCTCGAATTCCTCGGCCGCGAACCCGCCCTCGGGTCCGATGGCCACCGCCACGGTCTGCGCGGGCGACAAGCTGCCGACGAGTTCCCGCACGCGCCGCTCAGCGCTGGGATGGGCGATCCAGCCAACCTCGCCGGGCGCGGCGAACTCGCCAAGTCGCCGCGGCTCGGCGATCTCCATCAGCCGGTTGCGGCCGCATTGCTTCGAGGCCTCGATCACGGCGCGACGCAGTCGCGCCAAAGCCTCGGCGGTCGGTTGCGCCACGCCGCGCTGCGTGATCAACGGTACCAGCCGGGCCACGCCCAGTTCGACGACCTTTTCGACCAACCACCGTTGGCGCTCGCCCTTGGGCAGCGCGACGGCCAACGTCAACGACCGGACGGCCTCGCGCTCGATATCGCGACGCTCGACCAGCAACAGCTCGACCCGGTCGCGGCGCACCCCGGCCACGCGGGCCAGATACTCGCCGCCGCGGCCGTCGAACACGACCAACTCGTCGCCTGGCGCGGCGCGCAAGACGCCTGCCAAATGATGCGCCTCGGCGCCCGCGAGCGTTGCGAGATCACCGGCGAGCGGGGTTTCGCTGTAGAACCGATCGAGCATCCCAGCATGCTATCGCGCCGGCGCGCCGCTTACCGCCGGGCGTTCGATCTGGCGTCGATCGACCCTGCCCCTACAATAGTTGCCTGGTTCGCTGACCTGGCCGCCCAAGGTTTTGTCGGTCGGGCCGAACAACAGACACCTACCCAGCCGCACACCCCGGGCCCTCGAGCGATCTGCATGGCCGACCCACCTGCCGAAGTCAAGCTGCGCGATCCGGCGTTTGCCGCGTTCTTGGCGTGGCTGATCCCTGGTGCCGGACACGTCTATCAGGGCCGCTTTGCGAAAGGCGCGCTGTTGGCCGTGTGCATCCTGAGCACCTTTTTCTATGGACTGTTCCTGGGCGACGGCCGCGTGGTCTATGCGGCCTGGAACGCGGACCAGAAGCGCTTGCCGTACTTGTGTCAGCTTGGCGCCGGCCTGGTGGCGATGCCGGCCCTGGTGCAAGCCCGGCGGGTCGCGGCAGATCACGAGCCGTTTTTCGGCGGCTGGTATGCCCCGCCGAAAGACAAACATGCGCTCGATGCCATTCACAAGCGTCTGCACCGCTTCTTCGAGTTGGGCACCGTTTACACGATGGTCGCCGGCCTGTTGAACGTGTTGGCCATCTACGATGCCTTCGGCGGTCCGGCCTATATCCGCGACGAAGAAGACGAAGAACAAGCCCAATCGCGCGGCCAGCCCGACGAAGACAAGCATAAGCCCGCGCCGGTCTAGCACTACGATCCGCGTTCCCCTGCCCAAGACGAGTACGCCCGGCATGTCTCCCAGCCTGTTATCGACCTGCTTCGTTTGGGCCATTGCCCACGATCTGTGGTACGCGGCGCCACTGGTCGTGGTGGTCAGCCTGGTCTATGCCGCCACGCGACACGAAGCGATGACGCAGATCCTGCCTCATGCGGGCCGCACGGCGCTGTGGATCGTCGGTTTCATGGGCGCCATCTATCTGCTGCTCGCCTGGCTCACCCGCGGGCTATAAAGCAGCAAGCTCGCGCGCAAGCCGCAGCGGCGATTCGCACCTCGTCGCGCTCCTGGCGATCGCCGGCCGATTTGGCCACTTCGGCCTTCGCGTCGTAAGATGCATGGCATGCCCAAATTCACGCACCATATCTTCATCTGCGGCAATCGGCGCGAGCCCGGCCATAGCCGCGGCTGCTGCAATCCCGACGGCTCCGACGCGCTGCGCAGTGCGTTCAAAGCCGAGATCGAGCGCCGTGGCCTCAAGCCGTTGGTTCGCGCCAACCAGGCCGGCTGCCTCGAACAATGTGAACTCGGGCCCACGGTGGTGATCTATCCGCAGGAAATCTGGTATGGCCGGGTCCGGGTCGAGGATGTGCCGAGGATCGTCGAAGAAACGGTGGTCGGCGGCCGCGTAATCGACGACCTGCGCATCGCCGAGGATTGGCTCAACACCCGGGGTCAGGGCCCGCGCCCCGACGCCGGCTCGCAATAGTTCGCCGCCTGACCGGCGAATCACCGCGCGGCACTATTCGCTGGGAGAAGCTGACCGATGAAACTCCGTAGACCGCTGGGCACGGCCCGGCAGACAGGCTGCGTCGTGGCCATCGTGTTACTGACGCTCTGCTGCGAACGCGCGTATTTTTCCGGAGCAACCGGCACGGGATTCCCCGCGACGGCCTCGGCGCAAGCGCCGCAGCGGAATCCGCGCAACGGGCGCCAGCGTGCTGCGGCGGGCGCCGCGAACAATCCTGCCGGCGGGGAGAACGCCAACGCGCCGCCTGGCGGCCCTGGCCAACCGGAAGCGCCGCCCGCGGTCGAGCTGCCGTCCGATCCGCGGCTCCTAGCACTGCATCGCGATTTCGTCACGAAGGCCGAGAAACTGGCCGGCGAATACGAGCGGACCGCCGACATCGGCAAGGCGCGGGACGTCTACGTGCAGATTCTCAAGCTGGTGCCGAACTACCCGCCGGCGGTGAAAAAGCTCGACGAGATCCGCCAGCGTGAGGCCACGGCCGATCGCCGCGTGCTCGACGTGCAGGCCGATGGAGGCTGGCAGCCGACGGGCGTGTTCGTCGAACCCGGACGGCCCGTGCGCATCAAGGCCGCAGGCGAGTGGACCTTTCGCATGGTCCATCGGCTCTCGGCCGACGGCATGCAGATTCCCGAAGAGCTGCGCGATTTCAACCTGGGCGCCCTCGTGGGCATGATCGCCACGGAGGATCCGGAGAAAGCCAAGCCGTTTCTGGTCGGCTCGCAGTATGAGTTCGTGGCCGAACTTCCCGGACAGCTCTTGTTGCGCATGTATGACAGCGACCCGAGCGACAATCAGGGCCGGCTCAACGTCGAGATCACCGGTACCTTCTCCAAACGCTAAACCCGACCGGGCGCCGCTAGCGACGAGAGCCGCCCGATCAGGGCCAAAACGCGTAAGGCTCGGGCTTCGTCAGGTCGATACCACCCCAAGCGACTGCCGTCGCGCGCCCGAATCTCGCGCCCGGCAGCCGTCTGTCTTCTGGGTGCCAGGGAAACGGCGCCCGTTCGTCACGCCTGCCACGGATTGGTCAGCATGGACGCCTCGCTTGCCCGCTCGTCTCGATTTTCGGTTGCCTGTGCTCTCTTGGCCGTGCTAGCAGCCGCGCCCGCGGCCCGCGCGTACGACTACCTGCCGATCCCCGGCCGTGGCACGAAGCTCACCCGCGCCAGCGACGATTTCGAAGACCAGAAGTGGACCTACGTGTTCAACAATCCCAAGGCCAGCAGTGAGCTCGACAATAGCTCGCGCCCGCCGATGGGCGGCTCGACGAACGGCCTCTGGCTCGAAGGGCCCGGCCGTGGCCATCCCGACCTGATTCGCCGCGTGACGACTCCCGAGGGTGGCCTCGAAGGCAGCACCGGCGCGTTGGAAATCGCCACGCTGCACGCCGGCGTTCCAGGCCGTGTGAGCAACGAGGCCGAGCAGGACGACCTGTTCCTCAACATCGGCCGCAGCCTGGGCCAGTCGCTCTACCCGAGCATGTCGCCGAGCATGGTGGTGCGCGTCTTCGTGCCGCCGGTCGACGAGTGGCAGCAGCGCGACGGCTCGCACTTCGCCTTCCGCGCCTCGGCGATGGGCACGCGCACGAAGCAGGTCGAAAGCCGCTGGGGCCGGTCGAAGACCGAACGCAAGACTGAAGGCTACTGGCCGGGCCTGTTCTTCCAACTCTACGAAGGCCATCACCGCCAGGACCAGGAAGACCACCCCTACCTGCTCATTCGCGCCGGCGAGCGGGGTGAAGACTATTACAAGTTGCCCATCAAGCAGACCGGCTGGTGGACGTTGGGCATGTCGTTCTCGCCCGATGGGCGCGTGCACTACTTCGCCCACCCCGGCACGGCCGACCTGACCAGCGCCGATCACCTCGCGTCGCACTTCCCCTACGGCTTCCACTGCGAACGGATCGACGAGCTGTTCTTCGACATCTGGAACGACAGCCGTAGCGGCCAATGGTCGCCCAAGTGGATCGTCGACGACGTGGCCGTGTACCAGGGCTCCGGCGGCGGTGTCGCCCAACAGCCCGGCACCCGCGGCCGGCGCTAAGAAGCGCTGCGGCCTACCAGCCCTCGCGCCGGGCCAGCCATTCGACCTGGCCCAGGTGATGCCGCCCGTGGTGGGCGTAGCCCGCGAGCATCTCGGCAAGCGTAACCGTGTGGCCATACTCTGGGTGGAGGTAACTCCGCTCGAATTGCTCGTCGCCGAGCGAACGCCACAGCGCCGCCGTCCGCACATGCAAGGCCGCGAGCAGATCGAGCGAAGGAGCGAGCGGCCCCTGGCGGGCGTCGACGAGCTCGGCCCAGCGTGACTCGTCGTATGGCTTGATCGTGGGCCGATCTTCGGTCAGCGCCAGCCGCAGCCGGGCATAGGCGTTCACGTGGCTGTCGGCCAGGTGATGGACGATCTGGCGGACGGTCCAATTGCGGTACCGCGTTTCGAGCTGCGCGTCGGTCAAGTGCTCGACGCACGCGCGCACCCGCGCCGGCAGCGCGGCAAACTCGGCGATCAGCTCTTCGCGCCGCTGCGCTGTGAGCCCCGGCTCCGGCAAATACTCTCCCACCGGAAACAGCGGGGCCGAATTCATCAAAACGCCTCACTTGGTGTCATCGTTGACTGGCTCTGCAGGACTCGCAGTGAGCTCCACTAGTCCATATGAGCATAGTGGACAGGAAGCGTCAGAAAATCTTGTCCGTGCAAAGTGCGGTGCAGTCGATGCGCCAACCTCGATCGACGCCCTCGCGGCGGCCTTGAATCTAAAAATCTATCGCCCGACCAATGGGCCCTGCTGGACATCAACTTCCCCGGGGGCACGGCCACGCTCATGGCCGAAAATCGCGGAACCAACCCGAACGCTGCGCGAACGCGGCGAACTCATGCCAGCAAGATATAGCCAAGCCACACACATCGTCTGTTCGCAGCATAGACTCTGCGCGATCGGCCACAACTCGTCGCTAGCCAGCATGAACGCGCACGTTAGGCGAAGATGGAATTTCGCCATAGCGCCGCACCCCTAATCGAATCAACCATTCAACACGGAACCCCAAAGCATCCTGGTCGCCTGCTGTATAGCTAACAAACTCCAAGTCACCTTTGCGGCCGCCCTCTCTTACTGATCTTAGCGAGCGAGCGAACATTGGATCGCCTTTTGACGACACTCCTGTGCTTCATCGAAGGGACCGAGCTACGCACCCGGCACACCGTTGTAACGGCGTCACCGATCCCGTATTCGTCCCACTTGTCTTCATCAACCGATGAATAGTGCCCCCTAGGCCCACAAAACACGACGGTTTCGTGATCGCGGAGGGCTTGGTAGTTTTGATAGTCTTGATCTGCGTTTGGATGTCGCTGCACTACCAAGTCGCGTATGGGGTGAACGGTGAAGAACTCACCACTCGACAGATTGCTTAGGTTTGGAAGAAACTCTCTGACAGCAACTGGACACAAGTGAACCAAGGTGCAGACGTCAATTCCGTCCGATGGGCGAATCAGCTGTGTAAGCCAATTCGCCACATTCGCACCTTGACTATGGCCCATCAATCTATATTTGCGTGCTGGATGGTCCTTGCACCACTGAATCAGCTCTTTTGCAGCACGCTTTCGATCAACGTTTTCTCCGGACCAGTAAAAATAGTCGTCACCGGAGTACACGTCGGAGAATCCATGTTGATGGATGTAGTCGTGAAACGAACTGCCTGGCCTATACCACCGGTTGCTCGTAGACCAACGTCCGTGAATCAATATAGTCATGGAGCTTGGCATTCTTGACATCTGACCCACCACTGCCTTTCTAGCAATCGCCATCAACGCCTTGGCTGCTGAAAACAATCGGATCGTGACCGAGCTGGATTTGTGCTGAGCCGCAAGTAGGACATGTCGTTGCCTGCGCGAGGTTGCCTTAGAGTCGCCGAACGATGGATTTCGCACCGTCGCGAGTTCGCTTCGCAGCGAGGAGGGTGGCAAGTGTGCAGATCGACAGCCCCATAGCGGCGAAAATCGCCGGGACAGAGCGTCGCGGCATGATGCACCGTTTGGCTGCCTGGCCACCCCCAACCTGGAGGGCAGAGTACCAAACCTCAGGCGCGTCGCAAGAGGCGGTGTGATAGATCGCGCGGCTGAGAGGCGCAAGACTTACGCCATCTGTAACCCCTTGGCCACCAGCAAGTCCAATTCCGCCCAAACAGCGTGTTTGAATTTGTCCAAGACCGTACCCTCCAATTCCTCGAGCGTGGCATGGGAAGCCAGACAATGCGCGTTGCACCAACTCTCCGAACGCTGGCAAGGGCCAAGGCGATTGTTCGCACACTTATCCGTTGGGGCGACGATTACCCCGCCTCGCCACCGGGCCGCTGGACCATCCGGCTGAGAACCACTGCCGCGAGCATCAGCAGGCCGGAGAAGTAGAAGGCGTAGTCGAGATTGCCGGTGAGGTCGCGGATGTAGCCGGCGAATTGGGGGACCAGAAACGCGATGCCCCAGCCGAGGAATACGAGGCCGTATTTCGTGCCTAGGTCGTTGGCGCCGAAGTAATCGGCCGTCAGTGCCGGCATCAGAGCCAGTCCGCCGCCGTATTGCCAGTAGGCCACGCCGACCGCGAGGAACAGCAGCGCGGCGCTGCCCGAGCGAATGATCGTCGGCATCAGCAGCAGGCAGCCGACGGCGGCGAGGCCGTTGATCAGGTAGGCGCGGTTCCGCCCGATCCGATCGGAATAGATGCCCGTACCGACGCGGCCCGCGGCGTTGACCGCGCCACCGTACGACGCCAACAGCCACGCGTTGGCCGCCAAGAAGCCGACGCCTTGCGCGGTTTCGTTGAGGATCGGGGCGGCGTTGGCGATCACCAACAGGCCACTTTGGGCCGAGGCCACGAACATCAACAGCATCGCATAGTACTGCCAGGTGCCGAGCATGGCGCGCGGCGACCACTGCACGGCGGTTCGCGAAGCGGCCGACCTGGCCGTGGCCGCTTGCGCGACCGCCGTCGGCGGTGCTGGCTGGTAATCGGCGCCCGGCGCAAACAAAAACTGCGCCGCGGTGACGATCACAATCGCGAAGCAGATGCCCAGCCCGATGAAGCTGCCGCTGATGCCCCACTGGGCAATCAGGTACTTCGCGGCCGGCGCAATGTAGATGGCCGCCGCCCCGTATCCGGCGACCACCAGGCCCGCCACGAGTCCGCGCCGATGCGGACCGAACCATTTGACCGCGGCCGGCGTCGCCGCGGCGTAGCCCAGGCCCATGCCGATGCCCCCCAGCAAACCGAACCCGGCGACCAGTGCCAGGTAGCTGCGCCCGAGACCGGCGAGGATGCATCCGCCGCCGAGCAGCAATCCGCCGAGCGTCGCACCCAGGCGCGGGCCGAACCGGTCTTGCAACATCCCGCCGGGAATCATGCACACGGCAAACGTGAGGCCGCAGATTGCATAGGCCCACGTGGCCTGGGCATCGGTGAGATACGACCAACCGGCGTTGAGCCCTGTCATCGCCGAGCCGGCCGGATGCTCGGGCTTGGCCACGAGGTTCGCCTTCCACACGCTCCACGCGTAGAGGATACCCAGGCAGAGATTCACCGAGGTGCCGGCGCCCACCACGACCCAGGCGCGCAACGGCGTTTGCGGTTCAGCGACCGGCACGGGCATATCCGACTCCTCGGGGCAAAGTTGGTACGTGACGGCCTTGAACTCGCAACCCATCCAGACTTCACCGCCACGAGCGCTGCGGAGCCCGATGCAAGTTCGCCCTAGGGTTCCGACCGCCAACGTCGATCGACAAGCGGCGGCGCGCCGACAGTCGGCGCGTGAAACATGGCATCCACACCTGGCTGTGCCGCCCTAGTTCGCTGGCGGAAACGGCCGTGGTGCTTTTGCCGTGCCGTGCGGAAGCGGGCGAAGTCATGCTCGGCCACGCCCATCGCCCGGAGCCCGCCCGTCTCGATCCCGGCAAGGACCTTGGGCACCGACACGTTGAGCGTCAAGGCGACGTCGACGATTTTCAGACAAGTGCGCATGGCCCACAGTAGGCGGGCCCGGCGAGGCCGCGTCAAGCGTCTGAGCCGGAGTGCGCAGCCGCGCGTCGCAATCGCCCGTGCTCAGCCGGATGGCGCCGACCGGGTCGGCCCACGGAGAAGCGTCGTCAATTGCAGGCAGCGCCTTCCAGGCCGACGGCGGCGCCCTGGCCGTAGCGTTCGGCGATGGCGATGAAATCGGTCTCGCGCGCCAGGAACGCCTCGACCACGTCCGGGTCGAAGTGGCTGCCGGATTCGTCGATCACGATCGCCCGGGAAATGTGATGTTGAAACGCCTGCTTGTAGACGCGCCGCGAGGTCAGCGCGTCGTAGACGTCTGCCAAGGCGACGATCCGTGCCGCCAGCGGAATCTGCTCGGCGACGAGCTTGCGCGGGTAGCCCTGGCCGTCCCAACGCTCGTGGTGCGCGGCGGCGATGTCGCGGGCCATGGTGAGGAACTTGGCCTCGGGAAAGCGCTCGCGGGCCGCGTCGAGAGTCGCTTCGCCAATCGCGGCGTGGGTCTTCATGATCTCGAACTCGGCGTCGCTCAGGCGGCCCGGCTTGAGCAAGACACTGTCCGGAATGCCGACTTTGCCGATGTCGTGCAGGGGGCTGGTGAGATAGATCAAGCGGATGAATTCGGCGTCGATCTGGCCACGAAATTTGCTTTGCGTCGCCAATTGCTGGGCCAGCACGCGCGAGTAGCTGCGGACGCGTTCCAAATGCGCGCCGGTTTCAGGATCGCGCGATTCGGCCAGCTTGGCCATGGCGAAAATCGCGACTTCGCGGGTCTCGAGCGACAGCACCCGCTCGCCGGCCCGTACCCGGGCCACGAGTTCCGCGGGATCGAACGGCTTGGCGATGAAATCGTCGGCGCCGGCCGAGAGCCCGGCGACGATCTCGTCGGAACCGCAACGGCTGGTGAGCAGAATGATGTAGATGTAGCCGCCGCAGTCCTCGGCGCGCAGGGCCTCGCAGAGTTCGATGCCCGTCAGTCTCGGCATCTCCCAGTCGGTGATGACGAGGCGGCAGTCGCCCTGGCGGACGAGCTCGAGCGCATCGTGCCCGTTGGTAGCAGACTGAACCTCGTACCCGGCAAGTTGCAGGGCATGGCTCAGCATTTCGATGGCGATTTCATCGTCATCGACGATCAGGATTCGCATACTAGTTCTCGCCTGGGTTCGCTGAGAGTATGCCGCTGCTGCATTCGCCCGCGAGCTGCTCAGCGGCGCTCAGGGCGCGAGAGATCTCCTTGCGCAGCAGCACCAGATGCAGCTGGCAAGCGGCCATATCCGTTGCGCGGGCCGCGGCTTCCAAGCGTCCCGCCGAATTCGCAACCGCCACCGCGGACAGGTTCGCCGCCATGCCTTTGAGCACATGGGCTGCACTCGCCAGGCCGGGCAGGTTGCCCGCGGCCAGGGCTTGCTCGATCGACTCCAAGACCTCGGGGCACTTCTCCGCAAACCGGCTGACGACGCGCCGGACCAGGGCTTCGTCGCCCAGACAGCGGTCATGCAAGGCCGTAGCGTCGAACACCAGCGGCGAGGCACTCGTGTCCACGGGCTGTGTCTCGGCTGGCTTGGTAGGCGCCGCTTCCGCGACGTCGGCGGCGGCCGGCGGCGAGGCGAGGGCGGAATCGACTGCGGGCGCCTCGGGCGTATGCGCCACGGAAGGCGTCCCCAGGACCTCGCCCAACAGCGCTTCGACGACTTCCAACAATTGTGTGGGGTCGATCGGCTTGGTGATGTACTGGTCCATGCCGACGCCGAGGCACCGCTCGCGATCTCCTTGGACGGCGCTGGCCGTCAGGGCGACGATGGGCAACCGCGATCGGCCGCCGCCGGCAGCCGCCTCGAGACTGCGGATCGCCTGTGTGGCCTCGAAGCCGTCCATCTCAGGCATCTGGCAGTCCATCAGCAAAAGATCGAATTCGGCAGAGGTGACGGCATCGACAGCCAGGCGGCCGTTTTCGACTACCTGGCAGGCATAACCGGCGCGCGCGAGGATTTCCGTCACAACGAGTTGGTTTACCTCGTTGTCTTCCGCCACGAGAATCTTGGCAGCAGAGAGCCGCGCAGCGGCAGGCGCCGCCGCGGCTCCGTCGAGCCGCAATTCGCTCACCAGGTTCGATCTCGTTACCAGCGAATCGACCACCGCGTCGAACAAGCGCGACTGCCGCACGGGTTTGGTCAAGCAGCCGACCAGGCCGTGTTGTTCCAGTTCGGCCCGATCCAGCACCAGTCCCGAGGAAGTCAGCAACAACAGCGGCAGGTCCCCATGATCGGGCCGCTGGCGAATTTCGGCGGCCAGGTCGAGGCCGTCCAGTTCGGGCATCTGGTGGTCCATGATCACCATCGAGAAGGGATGCCGCCGCCGCTGGGCCTCGCCGAGCGCGGCGATCGCTTCCATCGCCCCGGCGGTGCACGTCGGTTCGAGTTGCCAGCCGGCAAGCTGGGTCGCCAGCACCTCGCGATTCGTGGCGTTATCGTCGACGACCAGGACTCGCGCGCCGCGCAACTCGTTCGGCAACAGCGGTCGCCGCGCCGCGACATGTTGCGGCGCGCCGAGCGGCAGCGTGAAGCGAAACGTCGAACCCTCGCCGGGCTTGCTCTCGACAGTCAGGTCGCCGCCCATGGCCACGGCCAGCCGCCGTGAGATCGCCAGGCCCAACCCGGTACCGCCGAACCGCCGGGTGGTCGAGGCATCGACCTGGGAGAACGAATGGAACAGCCGTGACACCCGGTCGGGCGGGATGCCGATACCGCTGTCGCGAACCTCGATGGCCACAGTCGCTTGCGTGGATTCGCTCGCCAGCCGGCGAACGCGCACAACCACCTCACCGCGTTCGGTGAACTTGACCGCGTTGCTGATCAAGTTCATCAAGACTTGCCGCAGACGCTCCGGATCGCCCTCGACGTCGTTGGGCACGTCGCTGTCGATCAGGCAGGCGAGCTCGAGCCCCTTCTCATGGATCCGCGCGACAAACTGGTCGCAAGTTTCTTCGATGAGCGCGTGCAGGGCGAACTCGGCGCGTTCGAGCTCGAGCTTGCCGGCCTCGATCTTCGAGAAATCGAGGATCTGATTGATCACGCTCAACAGCGCCGAGGCCGATGACTTGGCAATGCCGGCGTACCGCGTCTGCTGCGGCGAGAGCGCCGTGCCCGCCAGCAGGTCGAGCATCCCGATTACGCCGTTGAGCGGCGTGCGGATCTCGTGGCTCATATTGGCCAGGAATTCGCTCTTGGCGGCGTTGGCGGCTTCGGCCGCTTTTTTCTGGCGCTCGAACTCCTCGGCCTGTTTGCGCGCGGTGACGTCAATCACCGAGCCTTCGTAGTAGGCGAGCGAGCCTTGCTCGTCGGTAATGGCGCGGGCATTTTCGGCGATCCAGATCTGGCTGCCGTCGCGGCGGCGGATCTCGGCCTCGAAGTTGAATACCTTGCCCGTCTGCCGCATCAATTCAACGAATTTGTCCCGGCTTTGAGGATCGACGTACAACTGCGTCGAAATACTCTCGATCGAGTTCATCAACTCGTCCGGCGAGTCGTAGCCGTAGATTTTCGCCAGGGCCGGGTTGGCCGCGAGATAGCGACCATCCGGGCTGGTCTGAAAGATGCCTTCGACGGCGTGCTCGAAAATGCTGCGATACCGCGCTTCGGCCCGCCGCAGGGCTTCGACGGCCTGCTCGCGGCTGAGCATCTCGCCGCAAACGGCTTCAAGCACGCGGTTGTACTCGGTCGCAACCTGACCGACCTCGGTGTGGGGTTCGACCTTGACGCGGCGCGAAAAATCACCCACCAGGCGTTGATGCTGCATTTCGGTGAGCAGCTCGACCAGTTCGATCGTCGCCCCGTGTTCGGCGACGTTGAGGCCCTGCAACTCGTCTTCGGCGTCGACACGCAGCGGAAGCCAGCGGCTTACCAGTCCCAGGACCAGCCAGCCGCCGCCGAACGACCAGGCCGCGCAGGCCGCGACGCCCTGCAACTGCACGAGGAGCTGTTGCCAGCGATCGAGTCCGTTGCCGAAATGCTCCGCGTCTGCCAGCAGCGCGACGGCGCAGGTGCCCCAGGCGCCGCAGAAAGCGTGCACCGGGACCGCTCCGACCACGTCGTCAATCTGTCGGCTTTCGAGCCATTGGGTGCCGCGGACGGTGATCAGACCGGCGATGCCGCCGACGATCATCGCCGCGGCCGGTTCCATGATATGGCACGACGCCGTGATCCCGACCAGGCCGCCCAAGGCGCCGTTGATCAGCATCCCGACGTTGGGCTTGCCCGTGCTGGTCCAGGAGATGGCCAGCGCGATGATGCCGCCCATCGCCGCCGCCAGGTTGGTATTGATGAAGATCAATGGCAGCGATTCGTTGACCGCCAGGCTGCTGCCGCCGTTGAAGCCGAACCAGCCGAACCACAAGAGAAACCCGCCCAGCGTGGCCATCGGCAAATCGTGACCGTGCATCTCGCGGCCTTGGGGGCCGAAGCGTCCGATCCGCGGGCCGATTCGCAGCACGGCCGCCAAGGCGAACCAGCCGCCGAGCGAATGCACGACTGTCGAGCCCGCGAAGTCGATGAAGCCGATGCTATTGAGCCACCCGGACGCGACGCCCCGGTCGGCGCCGGCCCATGCCCAGTGACCGAACACCGGATAGAACACTCCCGACACGAGTGCGCTGATCAACAGATAGGCGCTAAACCGCGTGCGTTCGGCGATCGCCCCCGAGATGATCGTCGTCGAAGTGCCGCAGAACACCAACTGAAACATGAAGAAGGCCAACAGCCAACTTCCGGACTGCGACCCCAGCGCGAATTCGGTGGTCCCGCAGATGCCCGACCAGCTCGCCCCGAACATCAGCCCGAAGCCGAACAGCCAGAACAGGGCGCTGGCGACGCAGAAGTCGACGAAATTCTTGATCGCGACGTTGATGCTGTTCTTGGCCCGGGCAAAGCCGCTTTCAAGGCAGCAGAAGCCGGCCTGCATCAACATCACCAGCGCCGCGCTGATCAGCAGCCAGGCGAGGTCGAGCGCAGAATGATCGGTGGACATCGGCGGAGCAACTCCCGAAATGGATCTATGCGTGCATGCCTGCCCGTGCAGCGCGCGGCCGTGCCGCGTCGCGCTACCCGCGAAAGACTCATATCGATCGCCGCCTGACGACCGGGCAACTCTAGCTTGTCGCTGCGCGATGCGCTGCCCTCGCGGCGCGACAGGATGGGATGCGCCGATTGCAAGGGCCAGAACGGGCATGAGGCACGCCGATTCCCGTTCTGGTTCCGGTCGGTCGCGCTCCCTGTGGATTGCCGCTGCAAGTGCGACGCTGGACGCATGCCGAGCCGCTCAGGCCACGCGTTGGTCAGGCGAATGATTGCCTGCCGCAGGGTTCACTTTGGCGGGGCGGCGGGGCAACAGACCTGGCAGCGGAAATGGCCACCTTGCAGGTCCGGGTCAAACACAGCATCAGCCGAGCCCTGCAAGCGCGGTTCGATGAGGAGCATGTCTTGCAGACCGCCGGCGCCTGGTTCTGCCGGCGACAGGCGGCCGGTGCGCTTCGACTCGAAGACCGTCAGGACCTGTGACGGCAGAGGGTTACGACCGAGCTCACCAAGACCCGGCGTCTGGCCCAATGCCACGGACAGGCGCAGCGCGACGCGGCTTGCAAGCCTGACCGACCGTACGGCCCTGGGAAACCTCCACTTCGGCCTGACGCAGCAGCCCGATGATCTGCTCCGCGGTAAACCGCGCGCGAGCCATAGTGAACTGCCTTCTATGTTCCAATGCCGAGCGTTGATCGCCTCCGACTCGAACCCCGATTCTTAGAGGGCGGGTCAACGCCAAGAACGAGGGGGCGATTGCCCCGGCGACAGAAGAATAGTTGACGACGGGTTTCGGGCCAGCGCCCCCTGATTGAGCTAGTGCCCCCTGTAGGACTCGAAGCGATTTCCGCAACACGATTGCCGGCAACTGCTTCGCTCCAGACACCCGAGGCCAGCGGCGCGCAATCCGGCGCGCATCATGCGCCGACAGGCTTATCCGAAGCATCGCACGGCCTCGTCGCCGAGCTGCTGCAGGCGATGGCTCACCTCACGCCCGACGAGCGACGCGCGCTCGCTGACGGCCTCGCGCGCCTCAACGATTCCAACTAGCCCCAGGTGGAAACCGTTTCCACCTGGGCAACGCATCGAGCTACCAGCAATCGCCTCCTTTGACCTGCGAGCCAATCGTTCCCGAAAGGCAGGGAAGTCATGTCTGACAACCGCGACGTCGTCGCGACGCTGCGCATCGTTGAATCTCCGGAGAACGCCCAGACATTCCGGTCCGCGGCGCAACAGGCTGAGCAGTTGCGGCGTCAGTACCAGTCCGCCGGCCGAGACGTGGCCGCGTCGCTTGGGGCCAATGTAGGCCGTCTCGGTGGCAACATGGCGATCGCGCTGCGGGCGAGCGCCGCGGAGCAGCGGCAGATTTTCGACGAGGCAATCCGCGTACACGACCAATTCGCGGCAACGGCACACGTCAACTCGCTGAAGGTCGTCAACTCGCTGACCAACGTCGGCCAGGGCGCGGTCAAGACGGCCAAAGCCGTAACCGTGCTGGGCCTCGCTGGGCAGGATGACCTGGAAAGGGCCCTACGCGTTTTCCTGAGGTTTAGCGCGGCAATCGACGTATTCGAGGGCCTGCACAAGTCGATCAAGGGGGTAGCGTCGGCCTACCAGATCATGACGACGGCAGCAGAGAGCGCCAGGGCTGCGAGATATGCCCTGAGTATCGCCGAGGTGTCATCGGGGGTTGTAGAGACCTTGAGCGGCGAAGCAATTCCTGGGGCCGCTGCGGCGATTGTGGCGAGGCGCGGCGGCGGCTTTGGCAGCCAGGCCGCCGTTGGCGCCGTCGAGGGCGCTGCGGCGGCCGGAGCGTCCGGCCTCTTGGGTCGAGCTGGTGCGGCCCTCGCTTCGGCAGGCGCGACCTTGGCAGGGCTCGCGCTGCCGATCGCTGGGGGCTTCGCCGCCGTGGTGGCCACGTTGGCCTGGTTCAACCCTGCGTTTCGCGAGGGACTGGGCGAATGGCTCGGGCTCACGGATGGCGAGGAAGAAGCCCGCAAGCGCACGCTCGACATGCTGAACCGCCGCAACCAGGTCGAGGCCGACGCCCGCGAGAAAGCTGCCATCCTCGACCGCGGCCGACGCGAGAGCGCGGCTCTCGACTTGCAGTACGCCGAGTTTCAGGACCAGCTCGGCGGTGGAACCGGTCATCGCGCTGCTTTGCTGAGCGCGCAACAGCGATCCGCGAGAGCGCGCATGGCTGCTGCTCGGTCCGATCTCGAAGCGGGGGTCAACCCTGACGAGGCCGTCGCCAATCTGGAAGCGGGCCGCGCAGACATCACAACGGCCCTGCGCGAGAGCATCAGCCTAGAGCGCGAGCGCTACAGCATTGCAAAGCGAAATACCGACGAGCAGCTCCGTGGCAGCCAGCAGGTGACCAGCGAGCTGCATAAGCAAAAGCGTGAGCTGGAGGATCAGACGCGCGAGATTCAAAACCAGATCGACCGTTATCGGGACCAGTACAAGTCAGCCGCTGAGCGATTCGGCGAGCTGTCAGCAGCGGAGCAGTCGCAGGCGATCCTGGCCAAGCAAGCCCTTGACGCCGGTCAAACGCTTACAGGCGACCAACGGCAGCTCCTCAAAGGCCTCGGGCTCGAAAGCGTCAATGAATCAATCGGCAAGCAGACCGAGGCCGCGGCGATGCGTGCTGGGTTCGGCAGCCACTTCGGCCAACAGGAAATGTCGGCCATCGCCTCGCTGCAATCTCAGCAACAGGGCATCAGGGCCCAGCAGACCAACATCGACGTTGCATTGGCCGCAAGGCACGAAATCGAGGTCAAGCTGCAGGCCGACCTAGGGCGCATTGCAGAGGAAGTCGCCAACAAGCTGTTTGGCATGTTTGAAGACCTGCGCAAGCAACTCGGCGAGGAAACCAGCGAAGCCCTGCGCCGCATGAACGAACAGCGTGCAACGCGCCGGATGGTCGAGGAAGCGTCGTCAACAGGCTGACGCGCCTTCAAGTGTGGTCTGCGCCAACCAAAGAATGGGAGCAACACCATGGAAGCCAATTCACACTTACCCGATAGCTGCCGTGCAATCGACCGTGAGCTGCTCGACGAACTGAAGCTTGACCGCGAGACGCTGCGGGCGATGAGCTACGCATTTTATCGGTCGATCGTCGCCGACCAGCGTAACCCCGTCATGGTCAGACTCTGGGCTCAAATGGCAATCGACCGGCTGTTGGGCCTGCACGCGCCATGCAAGATTGAAATAGCAAAGCAAATCCAAGATTGACGGCTAATACGTTGTCTCTTGCGACTGCACGGCAGCAGTGGGCTCGACGACAATGGATTGAGTCTGAAGCTCGTTGCGCAATTCGCTCTTTCGCTCCTCCATTTTCCTAAAGATGCGATCGCAGTCCACGCCTTGGCAGTTCGCAGAGATGAAGCGAGCCCAATCCTCAATCACGTCATCAAGCTGGTGGCATATATCGACAAGCCTCGTGGCATTGGATTCGCATTCGGTTTTGAATTTTATGCGCACCGCCCGCATCGGCTCGCCTTTAAGCTCGGGCAGGTCACACTCAGCCTTGGCGCAGCTAATCTGCGATTGCTCTGCAAACCGTTCCACGTTTGCCCTAAGCGTCATTAGGCGAAAGACAACACTCTCGGCCTGCGGGAGCCAGCGGTCGGTTACACGCTGCGCCACCCACTCCGCATCCTTTGTTGATCCGATCCAGTAGGCCAGAAGAAACAAGAACAATGAGAACAGCGTGTCAACGAGTGGCGTGAAGGCCGCTGGGTTGTACGCAAGGTAGATAGGCGGACCAATAGCAAAGCCCGCCACCAGAATCCATTGCGCGAACCTGATTCCACCGCTCAATCCGGCGCCGCTGATCGCAGGCTCTGAGCGTCGTGGCGGAATCTTCGACAGGTCAATACGCTCATAGTGGGGGGCGTTCTGATTGCTCACCGCAGGTGTCCCCTTGTAAATTCGGCCAGTTCGTCGTTGCTGGGCAGCCCGAGCGCGGTAGCCGTGTCTTTCAGCGCGCGAAGCGTGGCACCAACGACCTGCTCGAATTGGTGCAACTCGTCGAGGCGTGGCAGCGTACCTGAGGCCCACAAGTCGCGAATCTCGCTCAGTTCGTATTGCAACCCGCCAGCAAGCTGTGCCAGGTGTTCGAGGTCTTCAATCTTGGGCAAGCCATCCGCCAGCGCACGGCAGCGGTCCAGAATTACAGCCAACTGCGTTGCCAGCTCAGCCTGCGTTTGCAGATCGGCAGCCGAGGGCGAGCCTTGATTGTTCATGCGCATAGCTCCTGTGCAGGTGCGGCAGTCAGCCCTTGTACCGCGCAGCACGCAGTAGCAAATTCCTCGCCCAAGTCGAGGTCTGGGCGCCGCCCGCCTTCTCGATGGCCTTGCGCTCAGCTTCGTTCAGGCGAATTCGTAGCGTGTAGCTGCGGCGGTCCTCGGGCGGTCCAGTGGGGCGTGCCATGCCGTAAGTGTAGCAACGGGAATTCTTCGGCCAACCCCTGGAACTTTTCATTATCGTAGCTACACTAATTCTACCGCGGCCGAACCCTTCGGCTTGCAGCCACACCGGAGCCACTGACCATGCCAGCCCCCCAGGCCTTTGCCATCACGCCCGACCAGATCAAACGGCGCAAGCTGTCGCCGGCTCAAGTCGCCTTCCTGATTGAGAAGCAAAACGACGCCAGGCTTCGGCAGTGCGGCTACTCAGTCGCCAGCAAGGCAGGGCGAGCATTGCTCCGCAACCTCAACACAGCAAGTGAGCGCATCTCGGCAGTGGACCAGTACTCCCCTCGGCGCGACGTTCGAGCCCATGGGCGCTTTCCTCTCCGCAAACTCCAGGAGTTGCAAATAATGAAGACATCAAGCCGCACCCTCGCCAGTCGATCAGCCAATCAGCCCATCGCTCGCGTCTACTTCCTCGAACGGCTGAGCGCCAGCGGGACATGGAAGGTTGTCTGCGTGAGCATGAAACGCAGCACGCTAATAGGGGCCATGCAGGCAACTCGGGAAATGGGAGCGCAGGCGCGCATCCGCGCTGCGTGGGCGTTCGCTGTAGCCTAGGACACTACCCTGGGACGCGAGGGATGGGCGCCGTCTACCGACTCGTCATAACCTGATCTAAGTGCCCCGGGGCAGGCGTTTACCGCTCCGGGGCGTTGTGCCATCACGGAGGCAGCTCATGCACAGCGATTCAGCAGAACCGTCTGGCAGCGACGCCGTACCTGCGGCCGACGATCGGCAGCCTGCTGTTGGCGGTCCTGTCGAATTGCCAGGATGCGGCCCGGGCGATGCCCAGGAATGCGACGAGACGCCTGCTGAGTGGGCTGGCCGGGTGGCTGCGCACATCTCCAGGCTCGCCGCCGCAGCGGCAGCCGGCACCGGCCGGCCTTCAAAGCTGCGCGAAGCGGCCAGGATCGCAAGGCTGCTTGCTGGCCTCGCCGCCGGGGCAACACGCGAGGGCGCATGCGCGGCCGCAGGAGTGTCTTTCGCAGGCTTCCGAGCGTGGATGGTGGCCGGGGAGCACGCGGCACAATGCGAAGACAACGAAAGCCCGTTTCTGGCGTTTATGGAGGCTATAGAAACGGCCGAAGCCTCGTCTGAGGTCTCGCTGGTCGAAATCATTCGCAACGCGTCACAGACGAAATGGGTGGCCGCGGCGTGGCTCCTGGAGCGGCGCTGGCCTGCCCGATACGGCCGACGCCTAGCGTCTGAAGTACGGATCGACGATCAGCGCGACAGCCGCGAGTCTGAGATTTGGGAGGATGCGTTGCGCAAGCGAACCGACGAGGAGTTGGACCGGATTATTGCGCTGACGGAGCATACCGAGGGAGTGGAGGGCTAAGCTGACCGCCAACAAGAAAGACCCAGGCGGGCAGGAACGATTGCTGAAAGAGATCGCGCCGTGGCTGACCATAATCGCGAACAAGATCAGGCCGCCAAACCAATCCGCTTGCAGTTCCCGTTGGAAATGACCGACGAGGAAATCCTCGCCCAGATCAAGCTGATGACGCAGGGACATGTCGCAGCCGCCCAGGGCAACGCAGCCCATGATCAGTCGCCCACCCAGACCGAACCCCTCGCAACCCCGGCGTTCACGCACGAAAGGCTTGCCACCTGGAAGCTCATCGCCAAGCAGGGCGACGATCGATTCATGTTCGCGGCGCCACCGGCTAACGGGAGGCCGCAAAGCCTTGCCGTGGCGGCCGTGGCCGACTTCGGCACAGGCAAGCTGTACGTGGGCCCGCTCGTGGGCTCCTATTTGGCGCGGGGCTACTGGGAAGGCCTGAGCGAAGGCATCAACGAGGCCGAGATTCGTGAACGCGCCTCAAAGCTGGAGATCGACGCCAGGGGGCTGGCTGCCGTCGGCAAGTGCGCAGACGATCTGTAGGCGGAACCTGTCGGCCAAGTGCGATGTCGTGCGCCGTCGTGACAGCAAGGAAGTAACTGCCATGAACCAGAGGCTCGTCGATCGCTCGACAGTTCAGCGACGGCTCACGAAGCGAATCGAGCCTGCCGCCGTTGACCGTGGAGTCGCCAACGGCGCCGTGTCCGATGCGGCGCACGCGCAGCTCGATCGGCTGCTCAGGATCGCCAGCCAGCCAGGCTTTCATGGCGTGGTTGAGCTTAAAATCAGCGGCCGCGCACGGCCATCAGCGAAACGCACTGACCCGGTTTCCAGGTGGTAACGGTTTCCACCTGGCGAGCCCCCTCTAGTGGTACTTGGCCAACGCACCGGCAACAAAGAACACGTACCACCAGAAGAACCAGCCGGCGATTGACAGCAAGAAAAGCTTCGCGGCAGTCTCCCATCGACCATTGAGGGCTCGAAGAATCGCAAATAGCACGCCGACGCAAGGCATGGCCAGCGACACGATCGCTATCGCCCACATCCAGCGCCGTTCGTCCTCGTCTGCATGTCGCGCGGGAGCCTCCTGAGGCGATGCCGACGTCGTGGCAGTCTTGGGAACAGGTGGAAACAGTTCGCGCATCAACGCACCCGGCAGCCAGCGATCATCTGGCTCCAGTCGCACGAGCGTGTCAGGCGTGACGATGCCCTGGTCGATCAATTCACGCAATTCGACCCTCGTCAGTGGGCCAATCTCGCGACCGCTGGCCTGCTGAAAGTGCCAGGACCGCGCGTCTTCAACTTCCGAGGGATCGCACGTTGAAGCGGGCGGCGCACCGTTAGGCCAGAGCCCCTTGACCTGGCTAGCCTTCGCCCGCTTGTTTGTCGAGCCCCGGCGAATGATCGTGTCCGCGTTGAGAGTGCCAGCGGCGGCCAGGCCCTTCAGTTCGTCGGCGGTAAATGGCCCCAGCTCATCGCCGAAGTCATTCAGGTAAAACCAGTCTCGCATAGCCACACCCCTTCGGCTGGAACGGGAACCGTTAAAAAAATTCCGGCTCTCTTGCCTGACCCGAACGGGCAATGTTATTATTTCCATAGCGAGATCGCGATCATTCCAAACAACGCCCTGGGAACCGTTTCCCGTAGGCGAACTTGGCGGCCACGCGATCTCGCTAATCTCTGGGCCGCCATTTTTGCGCCCAGGGATAAAAACAAATGCCTCGTGGCCGCAGGCCTGAGGTAGGCGTTCGGAACCCCCGAAGCCCCGTGTCGGCATCGAGCCGGCGACGGGGCTTTTGTCGTTTATCGGCAACTAAATCGCGAGTTCAAGATGAGTTTGTCAAGCGTGGAAGGGTGGTGGCATCACGATGATCGCTAAGTCCTCCAGCTCGATTGAGGAATCGCTTGCCCGCGCTTTAGCGTCAGCCGTCACGGCGGCCATGTGTGAGGTCGTGGTGCCCGCGATCCGCGAGACACTTCGGGAGTCGTTCACTCGCGCCGAGCAGCATCAGCCAATAAACGTAGGGCTCGCTGATGCTGCTGTGCTGCTGAGCATATCCGAGAGCCAGCTACACCGGCTCGCGCGTCGCGGCGTCGTCCCTTCCCTCATCGTCGGCGGTCGGCGGCTGTTCTCGGTCGATGCACTGCGCGAGTGGGTCCAGCAGTCGAGCGGCGCGAACCGCAAATCCGCGCGGCAAGCGCCGAGGAAAAGCGAGGTCCAACGTGCCTAGGACCGCGCAGATATTAGATCGATGGCTGGAGCGGATGCCTGGGCTGGCAACTGACCCCGTCACAGCCCAACGCGTCGTGGTCGATCAGTTCGGCGTGCCTGTTCCCGATCGGCTCGCGCGTACGGGCTTCGGACAGGTGGGCGAGTTTCTCGCGCTCGTGCGCCGCTTAGACGAGGCCATCGACTTGCAAGAGCGCCTGTCGGCAAACCGGAAGCTCCTTGCGCAAGCCCACGTAAAGCTTGGAATCTTTGATCTGCGGCGCCATGCCGAGCACCTTCGCAGCGGAATCCCCGTCGCGGTTTGTCCTGGATGCCTCGGCAACGGATGCCGTCACTGTGAGGACGCCGGATTTTTGAGCGCCGAACGCTGGAATGCGATGCCGGAAATGTATCGGCGGGAGCACCTGACGCAACATGCCATCGGCCCGCCGGAGAAAGCACAAAGCCCAGCAACATAGAGTCGCCTCAGGTGGATACGTATCCACCTGACGACCACCGGCACGCCGGGCGCAAAAAACGCCCGGCACAGGCGCCAACCTGGCCGGGCTAATGCGAGAGAGCGGAGACCGAATCATGGCCAGCATATTGCCGCCTGTCAACATTGCAGACGCGACTGGTTTCGTCGGGTCGCATCACACGCCCGCGCTTGGCCGGGCCCCACCGCGTTCTCTTTGCGGTGGCTTGTTTTGCAAAAACAGCCCCGCCGTCGGCACCAAGCGGGCTCCAGGTGGCAACGGTTGCCACCTGAACTTGCCAAAGATCGGCGCCCCAATCGCCCACACCTGACCCCGCCGCGTGGCAGCACGAAAACGCGGCCAACACCCCGGAGCGACTGTCGTAGGCAGGCCGATGGCCCCAAGCGCACCATCGGCGGCAACTGGTTGAGCGATCAACTTGGAAGCTAAGTCGGCGGCTACCGCTTGCCGACAACTGCCACGGCTCGCGAGCCGGAAATGAGTACCCCAAAGAGGCAGTGTCCTCCGGGCGTGTTGTGACAGTATTCCTAGGGGTAGTGCGCGCCAATGGTCTACAAACACGGCCAGCCGCATGGATGCACGAAAACAACTTCCAGCAGAGCCCTTGAGGGAAGGTGCTGCACATGGACCGACCGCGACACAGCAACCGGCGGCGCTAGGTGTACGGCCGCCTCCTTCGCGCCTTGTGGTGGGCCAGCAAACCCTGCGGCTCGACAAGGCGGGGCGACTCGCGGAACATTTGGGAATTGCGATCAGCCTGAGGAAGTGAAGCATGGCAAGCATCTGCACGGACAAAGCCGGCAACCGGCGGATCGTGTTCAAAGCGCCGGACCGCAAGCGTCGAACGATCCGGCTCGGCAAAATGCCTCTGAGGGCGGCAGCCGTAGTGCGAACGCATGTCGAACGGCTGGTTGCAGCCAGGCTTGCTGGCAGCGCCGTTGAAGATTCCACCGGCGTTTGGCTCGCCAGCCTCGGCGATGAATTCCACGACCGGCTCGCCGCTGCGGGCCTCGTGGCAGCGCGAGGCAACGCGCTGCTGGGTACGTACCTCGACGGCTACATTGCAGGCCGAACGGATGCCAAGGCGCGAACGATCGTCAACCTGAAGCAATCGCGCGGGTACCTCGTCGAGTTCTTTGGTTGCGACCGCTCGCTGCGCGCCATCACGCCTGGCGATGCCGACGAGTACCAACGCTGGCTCCTGTCGCGCGTTGGCACGAACACGGCCGCGCGGCACTGTGGCAGAGCCAAGCAGTTCTTTCGCGCTGCCGTCCGCAAGCAGCTCATCCGAGAAAACCCGTTTGCCGACCTGAAGGGCTGTGCTGTGAAGGCCAACCCGGAGCGGCAGCATTTCGTTTCCCGCGAGGTAGCCAGCAAGGTGCTCGACGCCTGCCCGAACTCCCAATGGCGGCTCTTGTTCGCCCTGGCGCGATTTGGCGGGCTGCGATGCCCGAGCGAGGTCACGGGGCTGCGTTGGTCGGATATCAATTGGGCGGGCAGTCGCATGACGGTGCGTTCACCCAAGACTGAACGCCACGAGGGCCGCGAGTCGCGCGTGGTTCCGATCTTCGCAGAGCTGCGGACCTACCTGGACGCCGCCTGGGGCGAGGCGCCCGACGGCGCCGAGTTCGTGCTGACCATCGGCCGCGAGCAGGGAAGCAGCAAGAACTTCCGCACGCGCCTAGAACGGATCATCGCAACAGCCGGCCTGACGCCCTGGCCGAAGCTGTTCCAAAACCTGCGCAGCACGCGGCAGACGGAGCTGGAAGAATCCTTCCCCTCGCATGTGGTCTGCCAGTGGCTCGGCAATTCACAGGCGGTTGCACGGCGGCACTACCTGCAGGTGACCGAGGATCACTTCACGCGTGCCGTGGCCAAGCCAGGAGAGGCGGCGCGCAATCCGGCGCGCGCTACGGTCGCCGGGAGTGATTCAGAGTCGCTCGTGCGCGAGTGCGGCGAGCAAGAAAGCGACTACGTACCTGCGGTGCCGATCCTAGGCGACTGCTGCACAAATGAACATATGCCCCCTGTAGGACTCGAACCTACAACCTAGTGATTAAGAGTCACTTGCTCTGCCAGTTGAGCTAAGAGGGCGTATCCGGCGCCGCGCTTTATGGCACTCTTGCGGCTGGGCCGCGGCAGGCTGCGGGCGAAGGATTCCGGTTATGGTACCGTTTGAGCCCCCGGCGGCAAGGGTCTCGATCGGACGCACTGCGCCGAGGGCCCCGAGCCGGGTTCGCCACCTGGCGCGACGGCCGACCAGCGCCGGCCGCTAGCGGCTTTTTTCTTCCATCCCTAAGAGGCGCATCTTGCGATATAGGTTCGAGCGATGCAGGCCCAACTGCTCGGCCGCGTCGCTCATGTTGCCCCGGGCGCGGCCGATCGCCTTGCGGATGTACTCCGACTGAAATTTATCCGTGGCCTCACTCAGGGTCAGGTCGCCCGCGACGAGCGGAGGCTGATCGCCGGCGGGGGCCAGCGCAAAAGCCAGGTCGTCGGCTTCGATGCGCTCGCCCGGCAACAAGAAGGCCAGCCGCTCCATCAGGTTCCGCAACTCGCGCACGTTGCCGGGCCAGGTGTGCTGCTGCATGCGCCGCCTGGCCTCGGGCGAGAACCGCAATGGCCGCCGACGCGCACGCGCGCAGAATTCGCCCAGGAAGTGCTCGGCCAGCAGCAGCACATCGTCGGCGCGGTCGCGCAACGGCGGCAACACCAGCGTCACCACATTGAGGCGAAAATAAAGGTCTTCGCGAAACTTCTTCGCACGCACCATCGCGGCCAGGTCCTGGTTCGTCGCCGCGATCACGCGGGTATCCGTCGGGATCGCCTGCGAGCCGCCGACGCGAACCACGATCTTGTCCTCCAACACGCGCAACAATTTCGCCTGGCCGGCGAGGCTCAAATCGCCAATCTCGTCGAGAAACAGCGTTCCACCCGAGGCGAGTTCGAACTTGCCGGCGCGGCTTTCGCGAGCATCGGTGAAGGCCCCCTTCTCGTGGCCGAACAGTTCGCTTTCGATCAGCGTTTCACTGATTGCCGCGCAGTTCACCGCGATCAGGGGGCGTTCGCGGCGCTGGCTCAAATAGTGGATCGATTGGCTGACGACCTCCTTGCCCGTACCGTTTTCGCCCAAGATGAGCACCGCCAGATCGGTACTGGCCACGCGGCCGATGGTCGAACGCAAGGCCTCGATCGCCGGGCTGGCCCCCACGAGCCGCACCTGTTCGGCGGCCCGATCGGTAAGCTGTTGCCGGCTCTTGAGCAGCTCGGCGCGCTCCTGGGTGTTTTCCAGCGCCGTACTGGCGTGCGCTGCCAATTCGAGCAGGGCCGCTTCGTCCTCGTCGGTAAAGTTCCCGACGAGCTTGTTGATCATTTCGAAGGCGCCGATGACTTCGCCTTCGCGCCCGCGCAAGGGGACGCACAGCAGCGTTTTGGTCTCGTACCGCAGCCGGGTATCGACCTGTCGATCGATTTCACCCTGGTCCGCGTGCAGGTCGACGCGCCGCGTCTCGCCGGTGTGGATGACCTGCCCGACGATGCCGGTATCGTCCGGAATACGCAGCTCGCCCCCGGCCACGCCCAAGGCCGGGCGCGCCACGAGCGACTTGGCTCGACGGTCCCAGAGAAAAATGCTCGCCCGATCCGCCCTCAACAATCGCGTCGCCGCTTGGGCCATCTCCTTGAGCAGTTCTTCGGTGTCTTGGGCCTGATACCAACGGGCCGTGATTTGCATCACCGCTTCGAGGCGATCGAGCCGCCGGCGCAAGGCGTCGAGCGAGCGCTGCGCGCCCGACGCGTCGTTGAGGATGCCGGCCAAGGCGACTAGCCGAGCGAGGCCTTCGCGTAGCGGCTCGCGACCGGGCAGGTTCGCCACGACCACGCGCGGCGAAGTCGATCGGGCCGCGATCGGCGCCGCGACCCAGCCCGATCGGCCGCGCGGCTGATCGGCGTCGAGACAGTCGGCCAACAGATCGGTAGGCAGCGGTCGCGAGCGGCCCGACTGATGAGCGACATGCCAACGGCCGGCGCTGGCCGCGGCGAGGGCGACGTAATCGGCCGGGAGCGCGGCCGCCAATTCGTCGAGAGCGGCCCCCCAGAACCGTTCGGCGTCGAGCTGCGTCGCGAGCTGCCAGAACCGGACGACCGCGGCCAGGCGTGCCGGATCGGTCCTTAAGCTCTCGGGCAACGCGCTCGGCTCTTGGGGCGGGCTCCAAACGGCAGTCGATTCGGCCACGGCGACTTCTCCCGGCGGCACCCGAGTTCGAGCCGCACCTCCGGGGCCGGCTCATCTCAATCAATACGACACACAGCGTTATAGGGTTTGTCGTCGAAAAGACAAAATTCTTGAAAACGACTGATGCATTCCCTGGGCGGCTGCGCTTGGAGAATAGCTACCGGGCTGTATCGAATTTGCGGCGCGGGCCGGAGCGTCGTTGTCTCGTTGCTGTGGGGGCGATATCCTACGCCGGCACGCCCACGGAGGGATTCAAGGGCCCTCCGCCGGCCCCCTGGCGCCTCGACCGCGGAGTATTGCAATCATGGGACTGTTCGACGGCAAGAAAGGCTTGATTCTCGGGGTAGCCAACGAAAACTCGATCGCCTGGTCGATCGCCGATTTCGTGATGGCCGAGGGGGCGCTGTGCGGCTTCACGCACCTGCCCGACCGTCCCGACGATACCCGGCAGCGCAATCGCCGCCGCGTCGCGCAACTGACCGACGTCGCGCCGAATGCCCGTTTTCTCGAACCGCTCGACGTCCAGAACGACGCCGATATCGCGGCGGTGATGGACAAGGCCGCCGCCACCTTCGGCAAGCTCGATTTCCTGGTCCACTCGATCGCTTTCGCCCCGCTCGAAGACCTCAAGTGCCCGACGCTCGAGGCGAGCCGCGCGGGCTTCACGCTGGCGATGGAGATTAGCGCGTACAGCCTGATGGCGGTGACCCGGGCCGCGGCCGGCGTGCTGAACGACGGCGCGAGCGTCGTGACGATGACCTACTTCGGCGGCGAAAAGTGCGTGCCCGGCTACAACCTGATGGGGGTCTGCAAAGCCACGCTCGACGCGATCGTCAAATATCTGGCCTACGACCTGGGGCCGCGCGGAATTCGGGTCAACGCCGTGAGTGCAGGCCCGTTGCGCACCCTTGCCGGGCGAGGGGCGGGTGTCGACGATATGTTGCTGCTCTACGAAAAGATGGCCCCGCTCGGGCGCAACATCACGCATGAGGAAGTGGGCCGGACGGCCGGATTCTTGTTGTCCGACATGAGCAACGGCATCACCGGCGAAATCCTGCACATCGACGGCGGCTACAACGCCATGGGCGCGCCGGGCCGACTGCTCGATGGCTTCAAGGATCAGTTGCGCGGCGCGTGAACCGCAGAGCGGCCGTTTCATGACGCGTGCCGAGCCCCAGCAAATTGCGGTCGCCCTCGTGCTCGACGGCGATTGGGCGCTCGTCGGCGTACGGCCCGAGGGCAAGCCCTTGGCCGGCTACTACGAATTTCCCGGCGGCAAGATCGAGACCGGCGAAACGCCGGACGCCGCGGCCGTGCGCGAAACGCGCGAAGAGACGGGCCTCGACGTCGAACCGGTCCGCGAGCTGCTCACCACGCAGCACGTCTATCCGCACGGCCACGTCGAGCTGCATTTCATCCTCGCGCGCGTTCGCGGCGACATGCGCCCGCCGCGGTTTCCCTTTGCGTGGCTGCGCGCGGCGCGGCTCGAACGGCTGTGCTTCCCGCCGGCCAACGCACCGCTGCTCGACGAACTGCGGCGCGCAGGCTTGATTTCTCGGTGATCTGCAGCGCGGTGCTAGCTGCTGGCGCCCATCTGGGCTAGGCCCGTCTGGCGCCGGTGGTTACGCTCTGCAAACCTTACAAACGAGCGTGAGTCCGGCATTCGCCGCGGGGACGAAGTCACGCACGTCGGTCAAGGCGCAAGCGCAGGTGACCAGCCGCCTTGGCGGTCGCCTGCGGTTACGGGGGAATACGACGCAGGCCTCGCCGGCTCGCGATTTGCACGACTCGGTCGAGCCGGTCACCGTCACCGCAGGACTGCGGGGCAACGGTTCACTGCAGGAAGCAGGAAGGAACATTCGGGCATGGAAGCTCGCCTGGTTCGGGTCGCGTGCGCCGCGACCCTGTTGATGTTGTGTGGCGCCAGCTATCGCACGCCGAATTTTGTCGTCCAAGCCCCGACCGACGAATTTGCCCGCGCCGTCGGCGATACGGCCGAACAATATCGCCGCGACCTGGCCATCGAATGGCTCGGCCAGGCGATGCCCAACTGGGTCCAGCCTTGTCCGATCCGGGTCAGCGTGGCCGAGAATCTCGGCGCCGGCGGAGCCACGAGCTTTGTCTTCGACCGCGGCGAGGTCTTCGGCTGGGACATGCAAATTCAGGGCCCGCCCGACCGGATCCTCGACTCGGTGCTGCCGCACGAAGTGACGCATACGATCTTCGCCAGCCATTTCCGCCAGCCGCTGCCGCGGTGGGCCGACGAAGGCGCTTGCACGACCGTCGAGCACAACAGCGAGCGCCGCAAACAGGGCCGGATGCTGATCGAGTTCTTGCAGACCGGCCGCGGCATCGCGTTCAGCAAGATGTTCGCGATGAAAGACTATCCGGCCGACATCCTGCCGCTCTACTCGCAGGGCCATTCGCTGGCCAGCTACTTGATCGATCAAGGCGGCAAGCGTGAGTTCATGCGGTTCGTCAAAGATGGCCTCGATGGCCGGCGCTGGAGCGAGGCCGTCGCGATGCACTACGGCTTCAATGATCTCGGCCAACTGCAGACCACCTGGCTCGATTGGGTGCGCCAAGGCTCGCCCATGCCGGTGCCCGTCGCGCTGCGCGGCCGCGACAGCGGCGTGCAATTGGTCAGCGGTACGAACGCGGGCAACCGCATCTACCGCGGACAAAGCGCCGACACGGCGCCGACTCCGGAAGCCACGGCCAGCGTGTACGATCGCCGCGGGCGCGGGCCCTTGGCGACGACCCAAGCCGCGTTGCCCGCGACGGATGCCGACGACAACGCCGCCTGGCGTCCTAGTGGGCCGAATGCCTCGCCAGCCGCTCCGTCCACACCCCCGGCCGGCGAACAGTTGGCCGCCAACGCCGCGCCGAACGGCGCAGGCCAGGTGATTCTCGAATGGAGCCGTGACCAGGCCGCCACCGGCCAGGCGAGTCCGCCGCGTGTTGCCGCGGCCGCTACGCCCCAGGCGCCAGTGTTTCTCGAAGCTGCCGTGCCGCAGATGTCGCCCTTGCGGCGATAGGCGCCCGCGACGCGGTGCCTAGACTTCGGCGAACTGCGCGGCGCGCGATCCGGCGACGATCCGGTGTTGCCCGGTGAATTGCCAGGCCCGCAGGCTGGGCGGAAATCCCAGGACGATCGTCAGGCTCAACCAATTTGCGATCAGGCAGGCTGCAAAGTGGCCGCAGCCCAGCTCCCTGAGCACCCACGGACCGAACAATGTCGTCAGGACGGTCGCCACAGGCGCGAGGTAGACGACGTCATGGCGCGGCATCCAAAGGCGTCCGGTGCGGATGCGGCCAGCCACGCTGATCGTCGGCAAATAGGCGTGAATGTAGAAGAAGAGCCTCACGACTGCCGCGATGAGGCCGATTCCCAATTGCGGCACCCGGATTTCGGTCTCGCCCGATACATCGAGAGCCGTAAGCGACAGGAAGGCGGTGACCAAGAGCGGTAAGAGCACCACCTCGGGGCGCGCCAGGCCGAGAGAATCCAAGTCGCCGTCGACCGGGACGAGCCGGTTCCAGGGCCAGATCCCTTCGGCGGCGCCCGCTTCGCGACCTGAATTTCTGACCAGGCGAAGCTTGGGATAGCGATGCACCGGCCAAGGGAACCGAGCCATCGACATGTGCAGGCCCCACCAGGCGATCGCGTAGGCGATCGCGACGAGCAGGGCCACGTTGGTAGGCAACTTGTGTTGAAAGAGCAGCGCTATGAGCAGGAACGCGACGCCGTAGGCAGAAGCATAGGCCTCGCAATCGATGAGCGTCGGCAACGCCGCCACGAGCCAGCCGATGACCAGCGCCAACGCTGTTTCGAACCACAGCGAGTTGCCCAGCCAGACGTAATTCGCCGCCCCCAACGACAGCCACACCACGGCGTCTTGCGGCACGAGGTGCACAGGGCCGAGAGGCAAGGGATCGCGCCGAGTCCAGGGCGTCGCGAGCATCCATTCGCGATACGCCTGCCAGTAAGTGGGATGAAACCAGAAGACGCGATAGAGCCCATACAAGACCATCAACACGTAGGAAAGAATCCGCATCCCGGGGCGGGCCAGCTCCCGAACCTGCTCGAGCGAAAAGCAGCGATGGCTGTCGCCGGACCAGAAAAAAAAGAGCGCATTCAGGCCCAACGGCCAGACGCTGAAGAGCAGCCACATTGTGCAGGCGATGGCCAGCAGGGCCGGCGGCGGCAGTACGACGCGCATCCAGCGGCGAAAGCTGGCCGCGACCGCGCGGGCAGTCATCGCTGCTCTCCGCGAAGGTAAGCCTCGATGTGGCTTTGCGCCTCGGGAAACACGAGCCTTTCCAGGGCCGCGGCGAGGCTCGATTTGCCGGCCTGCTCGCACAGACGCGCCGGCGTGTCGTAGGCCAGCACCCGGCCTTCTTGCAAGACGATCACCCGCTCGGCGAACTCTTCGAGCAGCTCGGGCGCCGGCGCCGACATCAGCACGGTGACATCGTCGCGCGCGGCGAGATGCCGCAGCACCCGTTTGAGCGCGATGACGCCCGCCGGATCGAGCCCGCCGCCGAACAGTTCGTCCATCAGCAAGATCGGCGCGTCAGTCGCCAACACGGCGGCGATGGCCACTTTCTTCTTCTGGCCGTTCGAGTAGCCGCCGATCGGCCAGTCGCTTTCGCGACCCAGATCGAACAGCGCAAACAGCCGGTCGACATGATCGAACAGCCGCGATGATTCAACGCCGTAAAGCTGGCCGACGGCCAAGAGGAACTCGCGTCCCGTGCGATTGAGCGGTAGCCAGGGATGGTCGGGCAGGTAGGCGACGCGGCGACGAATGGCCAACTCGTTGGCCTCCGAACTGCGGCGGCGCAGGCCGTCGATCTCGCAATGGCCGACTTGCGGTTCGAGCAGGCCCGCGACGACGCGCAACAGCGTCGATTTGCCCATCCCGTTCGGCCCGACGACGGCGACGAGCCCGCCCGCGGGAATCTCGAGATCGACGTCGCGCAGCACCGGCCGCACGCCGTAATGCTGCGTAACATGCTGCAGGCGAATCATTCGCGGCCCCAATTGGTTCGTGAGCAGGTCACGGGTGATTCTACGCAGTGTGGCCGTAGCGTGTCGCGCGGGCCGTTTGACACTCCGCGCGGGGGGCTCCTAAAATCAGCCCCTTGCAGCCTGACTGCGGCGTGACGGAACTTTCATGGCAAAAACGACTTACAAGGACGCGGGCGTCAATCTCGACATCTATCGCGAGTCGATGTCGAGACTACCCCGGTTGATGCGACGCACGCAGTCGCCGCGCGTATTGCCGCTGCCCGGGGGCTTTGCCGGCCTGTTTCAGTTGGACTTCGAGAGCCCGCTGTTTCGTCGCCAGTATCGCGATCCGGTGCTGGTCTCGTGCACCGACGGCGTCGGCACCAAGCTCAAGGTGGCGCTGCTCGCCGCGCGGCACAGCACGGTCGGCATCGACCTGGTGGCCATGAGCGTCAACGACGCCTTGTGCTGCGGCGCAGAGCCCTTGTTCTTTCTCGACTACGTGGCGATGTCGCACGACGACCCGGAGCTGCTCGAGCAGATCGTCTCGGGCATCAGCGACGGGTGCGTCGAAAGCGACTGCGCGCTACTGGGCGGCGAGACCGCCATCATGCCCGACTTGTATGCCCGCGGTGACTACGACCTCGCCGGGTTCTGCGTCGGCGTCGTCGAGCG
This sequence comes from Pirellulales bacterium, assembly GCA_019694435.1. Lineage (NCBI taxonomy): Bacteria > Pseudomonadati > Planctomycetota > Planctomycetia > Pirellulales > Pirellulales bacterium. Next base: position 2,027 of record JAIBBZ010000018.1, on the reverse strand, counting down.
GGCACGCATGATCGACGGCCGCGCCATCGCCGCCGGCGACGTGCTGCTGGGCATCGCCTCGTCCGGGCTGCATTCGAACGGCTATAGCCTGGTGCGCAAGATCGTCTTCGAGCAAGCGCGGCTGGCGATTGACGAGCCGATCGACGAGCTCGGTCAGACCGTGGGCGAGGCCCTGCTGACCCCGACGCGGATCTATGCCCGCGCGGTCAAAGCGGTGCTCGACCACTACACCGTCAAGAGCGTGGTCCACGGGATCGCTCACATCACCGGGGGGGGGCTTTTCGAGAACTTCGAGCGAATCCTGCCCGAGGGGTGCAGCGCGATCATCGATCGCGGCTCTTGGCCCGTGCCGCCGGTGTTTCCCTGGTTGGCGCGGCTGGGCGACGTCGATCCGGAGGAGATGGAACGGGTGTTCAACATGGGCCTGGGCCTGGTGATGGCCGTCAGCCCGTATTACGCCGAAAGCATTCGCCATCAACTCGAGGGGCTGGGCTACGAGACCAGCACGATCGGCGAGATCGTGGCCGGTCCGCGCAGCGTGCAGTGGCGCGGATAGATAGCGCCCTTAGCAGTTTTCCGGGAAAATTGCGGAGATTGTCTGCTTGCGCGGAAAACTCGGGTGTACTCGCCGCCGCCTTAATGTTAAGATTCCTTAAGGTATGTCGCCTCGTTCGAGGCGGCGGAACCAAGTGCTCGGCATCGTTCGTAACACGCAGACGGCCCGTCGCGCAGACGTTCGCCTTTGCGCCAATGCCACGTTTTCGGCACGCGTCAATCTTTTCCAAGGGCTCGTCTCATGGAGCAACTTCTCCAAGGCATTCGCGCGTTTCGCGAGCAGATCTATCCGCAACATCAGGCCTACTTCGAATCGCTGGCGGCCAAACAGCAAGAGCCGCAGGCCTTGATGATCACCTGCGCCGATTCGCGGATTCACCCCAATTTGATCACGCAAACCGAACCGGGCGAACTGTTCCTGATTCGTAACGCGGGCAATATCATCCCGCCGTACGGTTCGGCCAACGGCGGCGAAGGCGCCACCGTCGAGTATTCGATCGAAGTCCTGGGCATCCGCAATATCATTCTCTGCGGCCACTCCCAATGCGGCGCCATGACGGCCCTCATGCAACACCTGGGCGACTCGCTGCCATCGGTGAGCAAGTGGTTCTCGCATGCCGAAGCCACGCGGCAGATCATGAGCCGCAAGTACCCGGGCCTGCAGGGCGAAGAGCTCGCGCGCCGCACAGCCGAAGAAAACGTGCTCGTGCAATTGAACAATCTCAGCACGCACCCTTGCGTGGCGGCGCGGCTGGCTTGCGGCGATCTGCACGTCTACGGCTGGTATTACGACATCGGCCGCGGCATCGTTGCCGAGTACGACCAGACTCGCGGCAGCTTTGTCGAGTTGGACAACATCTCGCGGCCGGCGTCGCCGCTGCCCGTCACGCATCCCTACAACCCGCCGGCGAAACCGCAAGCCTGAGCTTGCGCACCGCGAGCGGTTCGGGAGACCAGCCATGTCGGGTGCTGCCTCGACTGCGGCCGGCGGCCGTTCAACGTCCCCGAGGCGTGCGGATATCCTGGCCTCGATCGTCGTGTTTCTGGTGGCGCTGCCGCTGTGCATGGGCATCGCGATCGCCTCGGGAGTGCCGGTCGCAGCAGGCTTGATCACCGGCATTGTGGGCGGGCTCGTCGTGGCCCCGTTGGCAGGCTCGCCGCTGCAGGTCAGCGGCCCCGCCGCGGGCCTGACGATCGTCGTCTACCAGATCGTCGGCGAGTTGGGCCTGCCGGTGCTGGGCACGGTGGTCGCGGTGGCTGGCGCCTTGCAGGTGCTGGCGGCGGCGCTGCGCTTGGGCCAGTGGTTTCGTGCCGTGTCGCCGGCCGTGATTCACGGCATGCTTTCCGGCATCGGCATCCTGATCTTCGCCTCGCAGTTTCACGTCATGGTCGACGACCGCCCGCGCGAAAGCGGCTGGGAAAACCTGTTCACCCTGCCCAGCGCGCTGCAAAAGGGCCTGCCGCTCCCCGCG
>JAIBBZ010000017.1 GCA_019694435.1 Pirellulales bacterium | reverse complement strand
GTACCGCGTCTCAGGCAAGAACAACTCTGGACCATTCGCCCCGAATAATCGGCACCCCACACCCCGATCCTCAACCCAAAACGTCAACCTATTCCGATCAGGAAAGATTTAACGACATGCTCGCGCGAATCTGGCCAATCTGGCGATCATGGGGCCAGATACTGAATTTTTGTATACCAAACAGCTCCGCCTGCGGTGATGGCGGGCGGCTGCTATCGCTGATGTCGGGAGAGTGAGCCGAGGCGCTCAGGCACTTCAATCCGGTCACCTCAGCGCAAAGTCCCCGTGATCGTTGCGTTCGACCGCACATCGGGTTGCGCCGATCGCGGGAGTCGAAAATTGCTTGACAAGGCCCCCTGCTTGCTTATGGTGAGGCGGTGGGGACTGAGTCTCGACGCCATCGCATCTTCTGAAGGACCTCGGGTTCCTGAGGTCCGCTCATCGTCGAGAGCCATCTCCTCGGACAGGTCCGTCGATCTGACGCGGGGGCGAACAGACGACGACAGCAGTTCAAGCTCAGGGGAACCCGACAGCATGAAGCACCGGCCGAACTTCGACGGTTGAGACGTGAGTGATTCGAGACGTCGGTGAATCGGCTGGAACTGACATGACGAGTGCGAAACGAGGGCCCTGCGAACGCGCGCTAGTGCACCTCACCACGAGCCGTCGAGGCGTGATGCACTCGATCGTTCGTGAGGTAGGCGCAGCACCTGCGGCAGGGCCTGGATCGCACATCGGATTGCTCAATGTCGGGATGCCTGGCCTGGCCGATCGTTTGATCCAATCTCCTACCCGTCCCGAGGTCTGCGCTCGGCCGGCAGGAACAGAAAACCAGTCCACGTCCTGTGACGTAACGAAATCCATCCCGGCGAGCGCCGCTCGTTCGACAAGGCAAACGATCCATGTCTGAGCTATCCCTGCGAAACCTGCCCCGCGAACAGGCAATCCCATTGGCGATTCTCGCCGTATTGGTCGCCATTCTGTGCGGCGCCTATTGGAACACCCTGACGCTGGTCTACGAACAGTGGGAAAGCCCGCAGTATTCGCACGGTTGGTTGATTCCGCTGTTCACCCTCGTGCTGATGTACCTGCGGTTCGAGCCGTTCGAAGAGATCGCCGACTGGGAGCGCTGGACCGGTGCGGCCATCGTGTTCGCAGGCCTGGCCATGCGGCTCGTCGCGACACGTTACGCACTAGTGATTCCCGACATGGTGTCGTTCGTGCCCTGCGTGGCCGGACTGGTGATGCTCGTCGGTGGCCTGCACATGCTGCGTTGGGCCGGCCCGGCGATCGCGTTCCTGTTGTTCATGTACCCGTTGCCCGACCGTGTCGAGTCGATGCTGCTGCAGCCGTTGCAGCGCGTCGCCACGCAGGTGAGCACCTTCTTGCTCCAGACCATGGGCATCCCGGCTTTCGCCGACGGCAATCGCATCAGCCTGCCGGAGGTCGAACTCGGCGTGATCGACGCCTGCGCGGGCCTGCGCATGTTGACGATCTTTATCGCGCTCAGCGTGGCAATCACGTTGATTACCGACAAGCCGTGGTGGGAACGCATCGTGATCATCCTCAGTGCATTCCCGATCGCCTTGATCGTGAACATTACGCGAATCACGGTGACGGGCATCTTGCACATGACCGCCGGCCCCGAGATCGCGGACAAAGTGTTCCACGATCTGGCAGGCTGGGTGATGATGCCGCTCGCCTTGGGACTGCTCTACATTGAACTGCAATTGCTCGACCATTTGTTCCTCTACGACGACGAGGAAGACATGTCGCTCGACTATGGGCCCGCGGCGACGACTTGAACGACTGCGGCAGTTTGGGGGGAAAAGGGTCCTAGCCCCGGAATAGAGAGTTTCGGCTTCGAGGGACGCGAGGCCGCATCACCTTCCCGGTTGTGGCAACAACACCACGACGCAGGGCAGGCAACGTTGACGCGAGGAAACATGATGCCTTCGCTCAACGCGGAATGTTTGCGGCCGTAACCCGTTGGGAATGAGGAGGTTGCTTTATTCAGCGCGGCATTGATCGGTTTCGGCGGTCCGTGGTTTGCCTATCGGACTGAGACCGGTTGCCATGCATCAAGCACCTGACCGCATCGCACGCGTCCGTTTGCCGTATTCCCATGCTTCGTAGGAGATCCCGCGCCCGTGTTACCCCCTCTCGCTGAACAAACGAGCTACACGAACGGATCGGCGGCCGGGCTGCCCGATCGCTCCCGCGGCAACGTGGCCCTGGTGCCGACCAGCTACGAATCGGCGATCGAGATGCCGGCGCTGCCGTCCTGGCAGGGCACGCCGGTGCAGAAGCCGACCGCGCTGACCGCCCCTCCCACGCCCTTGTCGCTCTTGGGCGCGCTGCGTCGTCGTTGGTTTCTCGCCACCGCGCTCGGCGTGACGCTCGGCGCGATGCTCGCGGCCTTGCCTTGGTTCTTGATGCCGACGAAGTATCAGGCCACGAGCTGGTTGCGCGCCGAGATCATGCCGCCGGCCAACATTTTTGCGGAACGGGTGGGACCGGAAGAATTCGTCACGTTCAAGCGCACACAGACCACGATGATGACCAACCCGTTCGTACTGAACGTGGCTCTGCGCGACGAAAACGTCGGTAAGGCGCCGATGATCATGGCCGAGGCAGATCAGGTAACCTTCCTGGCGAAGAACATCGTGGCGTCGTTCCCGGGCGACGGCCAGTTGCTGAGCGTGTCGCTTTGGGGCCAGGACCCGGGCGAATTGAAGGAAATCGTCGACGGCGTCGTCAAGGCGTATCTCAAAGAAGTCGTCGGCCAAGATCGGCTGGTCCGAGACGCCAGGTACACCAAGCTCAATGACATCTTGCGTAAGAACCGCGGCGAAATCACCTCGATGCGGGAAAAGATCGAAACGCTCGCGGCGAGCACCGGCTCGATCAGCAACGAGTCGGTCAAGCGCAAGCTCGAGGCCTTCGACCGCGACCTGCTGACCACGCACGAAGAAGTGATCATTGCCAAGCGCCACGTCAACGACCTGGAAATGCAGGTTGGCTTGTCGACTGCCAAGCTGAACCAGGCCCAGAGCGAAGAGCCGCTGGTTACCGAGGCCATGATCGACGAGTACCTCAAGGACAACGTCGAGTATCAGGCCCTGCAAAAGAACCTGATGGATTTGCGCGTGGCCTTTGAGTCACGCCGGGCCACGGCCCGGGGCAATGCCTCGGCTGCAAACCGCATGTTGCAGGCAATGGAAGACAAACTCGCGCAGCTCCAGGACGACATGGCCCAGCGCCGTGCCCAGGCCCGGCAAGAGCTGATCGTGCTCGTCAAGCAGGAAAACGTCACCAAGACACGCAACGAGTTGGCCAATTACAACGTCGAACTGAAGCTGCGCCGCGATCACCTGCGCAAGGCGGAAGACCGTCTGGCGGGGATGCAAGCGCAGGTGGTCAATCTCACCAAGCAGTCCTCCGAGTTGCAATCGAAATCGGCCGAGCTCAAAGAGCTCGAAGAGGTCACCGCCAAAATCGCCACAGAAGTGAACCAGTTGCGCATCGAGCTCGATTCGCCGGAACGCGTCCGCCTGCTCGATCCAGCGGCGATCCAGGGCAACAATTTGATGACCAAGTACGGCATCGTGCTGATCTGCGGCGTGCTGGGCATGCTGGGTTCGCTGGTCGGTGTGGCGCTGCTCGAGTTCAACTCCCGCCGGATCGCCAACGTGAACGAGGTTGGCGAGGGCCTGGGCATGAAGGTGATCGGCGTCCTGCCGCACCTGTCGACGCGTGGGGCGCGGGGCGCGGCGGTCCGCGGCATGCTCGCTGAATCGATCGACGGGATTCGCACCTCGCTGCTGCACAGCGAACGCGGCGACTCGCTCCGCGTGATCCTGGTCACCAGCGCCGTGGCACGCGAGGGCAAGACCACGGTCGCCACGCAGTTGGCCGCCAGCCTGGCCCGCGCCGGGCGCCGCACGCTGCTGGTCGATGCCGACCTGCGCAGCCCATCGGCGCATCGCCTGTACGAAATGCCGCTGGAACCCGGCTTGTGCGAAGTGCTCCGCGGTGAGACCGAACTGGACGATGCCATTCGGCCGACGCGTGCCGCCGGGCTCTGGATCGTCGCGGCTGGCAAGGTTTGCCGCGAATGCATCCATGCCCTGGCCAAGAACGAATTGCGGCAACTCTTTGCCCGGATGCGCTGCGAGTTCGATTACGTCGTGATCGACGCCGCTCCGGTGCTCAGCACGGCCGATACGCTGACGGTCGGCCAACATGCCGACGGCGTGGTCCTGTCGGTGTTGCGGTCGTCCAGCCGTGCTCCCAAGGTCTACGAGGCCTGCGAGCGCCTGGAATCGGTCGGCATTGCCGTGCTCGGCACCGTGGTCAACGGGGTCGATACGCCGCTTGTGCGTCGCATGCCGGAACTGCCTGGCACGGGCGGCCCGGGCACTGGCGAGGGCAAACCGGCCAAGGTCGCCAAGGCCAAGCCGGCCAAACCGGCCGCCAAGCCGCGCGGAAAGGCCAAGACACCGGCCTAATCGGTCGGGGGTATGCGCTGTCGCGACGCTGTCGCTGGAGATTCAGAGTTGAACACGGTACCACGGCGTCTCGACGACCTGTCGAACGCCGTGGTACCCTGACGTTTCGCCGGCTGGTTGGTGCTGGATCGTCCGATCACGGACTGCGTGTCGCACGGCCGGCAGATATTTCGCCCTTGGGTAGTTCTTGCGAGGTTTGAGCCATGATTCGCCTGGCATTGCCGATTGCGGCGGTCCTGATCGTCTTGGCGATCTCCACCTACTATCAAGGATACTGGTCCGAACGCTGGAACCAGGCCGAACTCGATGCCGAGCTGAAGTCGGCCTCGGCGCGGATCGCGAATGTGCCGGAGTTCATCGGCGACTGGAAGGGCGAAACCCAGCCGGTCGACCAAAAGCAGTTGGCCCAGGCCCACGTCACGGCCCACCAGTCGCGCGAATTTCGCAACGTGAAAACGGGCGACAAGATCGGTTGCTTCCTGGTTTGCGGCAAGCCGCGCCACGTCGCGATTCACACGCCGGACGACTGTTACGTCGCCGCGGGCTTCCAAATGCTGGGCAAGGTCGAGCCGATCACGATCGAAACATCCGACGGCCAGAAAGCCCAGTTCAACACCACGGTTTTCCGCAAACAGCAAGGCGAGACCAAGGAGACGTTGCGGATCTTCTGGGCCTGGAATCACGGCACCGGCTGGGAGGCCCCGTTGTTTCCCCGCTTGAAGTACGGCACCGGCGCGGCGCTGTACAAGATGTACTGCATCCTGCCGTCGGACGAAGATCGGCCGCTCGACGATCAACATCCGTGCGTGCGCTTCATCAAGGCGGTCGTGCCGAAAGTGAGCCTGGCGCTGTTCCCTGGCGATGCGCCGGCGGCTGCGCCGTCCGAGGGATCGACGACGCCCGCAGCGCCAAAGCCGGAAACGGCCAAGACGAGCGAGCCCGCCGCCGAAACGCCGGCCGGTTGATCCCACGGGAACTCTGCTCTACGGCGCCGGCGGACGCGACTGCTCGGCGAACCGCCAGGAATCGCAAGCCAGCGCAGGGAGTGCAACTCTTCATGGCCGACGCACGTGCCATCTGCGGCAACGACGCCGGCCGCCGCCGAGCCTGCGCCGCGGCGTTGGCCCTGTCGTTCCTGGTCGCCCTGTGGCCTGACACCGCGCGCGCGGGTCTCGGACCGGAAAACGTCATCCTGGTCGTGAACTCCCGCAGTTGGGCCTCGCTTACGGTGGCCAACCACTACATGCGGCTCCGGCAAATCCCGTCGAGCCACGTCGTCTATCTCGATTGGGAACTCGGCGTCGAGTCGACTTCGATCGAGAATTTCCGCACGAAGATCCTCGACCCGTTGATCAAGGCGATCCGTGCCCGCGGGCTGGGCACGCAGATCGACGCGATCGTCTATTCGGCCGATTTTCCCTTCGCGATCGACATCAGCGAAGACCTGGCCGGGAAAAAGCTGCCTCAGCAATTCACGCCGGTCGCCTCGCTCAATGGGCTGACGTACCTCTGGGACATGGTGCTCACGCGCGACTTGAACTACGTCGGGCTGAGCGCCAACGGCTATTATCGCAGCACCAAAAAAGGCGCCGACGCCCCGGAAAGCCAGGGGTTTCGCAACTGGTACGGCTGGAGCGACCGGGGCGAACTGCTCGAGGCCGGCGGCCGGCACTACGTGCTCTCGACGATGTTGGCCGTGACCTGCGGCCGCGGCAACTCGGTCAACGAGGCGCTGCGGATGCTGGAATCGGCAGCGCTGGCCGACGGCACTTCACCGCAGGGCACGATCTACCTCTGCCAGAACCCCGACAGCCAGGCCAACGACAACATCCGCTCGAAAGTTCGCGAGGGCAATTTCGAAGTCGCCGTCGCCGAGATCAAGAAGCTGGGCATCGAGGCGGAGATCTTTCGCGGCAAAGTACCTCGCGCGAAAAACGACGTCCGCGGCGCCGTCGTGGGCACCGCACTGCTGGAATGGAATAAGGCCAACAGCTCGATCGGTCCCGGTGCGATCTGCGAGCATTTCACCAGCTTCGGCGGCGACCTGAGCGAAGGCGCCAGCCAGTCGCCTCTGAGCGATTGGCTGCGCTACGGGGCCGCCGGCGCGAGCGGCACAGTCACCGAGCCGTTCGCCATCGCGGAAAAGTTTCCCACGGCGTTCATCCAGGTGCATTACACGCGTGGCTGCAGCCTGGCCGAAGCGTTTTATCAATCGGTCAGCGGTCCATACCAGCTGCTGATCGTCGGCGACCTGCTGTGCCAGCCCTGGGCCAAGATTCCGAAGGTGTTCGTACAAGGCGTTGCCGCCGGCCAGCGGGTCAAGGGAACCCTGACCATCACCCCTTCGGCCGAATCGTCCGGCGATACCGAGGTCGATCGCTTCGAGCTGTTCGTCGACGGCGTGCGGCACACGATCTGCGCCGCCGGCGAAAGCTTCACGCTCAACACGGCAAGCCTGATCGACGGCTTTCACGAAATCCGCGTGGTCGCCGTCGATGCCTCGCCGATCGCCACGCAGGGGCGCGTCGTACTGCCCGTGTGGTTCGAGAACAACGGACGCAACGTCGAATTCAAAGTCTCGTCCGACAAGCCCCAATGGGAGCAGCCGCTCGTCGTGTCGGCAACGGCCGCCGACGCGTTGGGCATTGCCGTCTATTCCAACTCGCGGCTGCTCGGCACGATCAAAGGCGCACAGGGGCAACTCGAAATCGAACCGCAAAAGCTTGGGCTGGGGCCCGTGCGGCTCCGGGCCATCGCTCTCGGCAAGGGCGGACCACGCCAGCACGTGATCTCGCAGCCGATCGACTTTGTCGTCGAACCGCCGGCCCCCTTGAAGGGCGAAACCCTATCCGGCCACGTCGAGGGCCTGGAGTTTCAGGCCGGGGGGGCAAGACCGCGCGTCGTGACCGATCTGACGAACAAGGACTGGTTCCTGAAGGCTGGCGGAAGCGTCGACAAGCCGTTCATCCTTTCCGGCTATTTCGACGTGACCGCGGCCGAGGTCTACCAGTTCCACATTCGCCACGACGGGCGGCTCAAATTGCGCGTAGACGACAAGCTGTTGTTCGACGGGAAGAGCGCGCACTTCGGCAACTTGCAAATCCTGCCCGTGCACCTGGCCAAAGGCTCGCACCGGCTGTCGGTCGAGGCCGCCCCGGACCCCGAGGTACGGCTCGAAATGCGTTTCGGCGGCCAGGGTGTTCGGTCAATCCGGGGGCGGCAGTTCTGGCATCGCGGCAAGAGCTGAACTGCCCGGCCGACAGTGGATCGGCCACGGCCGCGGCCCCCCTTCAGGCCGGCTGCCCGGGATAGGCAAATTATTTGGGCCAGATTGGCGTAAACCCTGTCGAATCAAGAATTTTCGTCGCCGAGATTGCTTGATGTTCGAGGGGTCAAGGATATACTCAAGGCACTCGCGCAAAATCATCCGGAGGAGGACGCGGGGTGCCGGGATCGAGTCTGCTGCGGCACGCCGGTGATGCGGCGAAAGGAGCGCAGGTTCGCTCGCTTCCGCGCGTCGCCTGCCCAGCAATTTCCGGCCGCTCCGTCGCCAGGGGAATGCGACGGTCTTCGAACCCTTCTCGACCGGGATTGATTCCCAGGGAATGGTCAGCCGCCCCGCGAATCCGAGTATTCGGGCGTGGTTTTTTGCCACCTTGGCGTTGCTTCTGGGCGACAGGCTCCGGGAGAACGGCGCGCGGGAGGTAACGGACGTGCGGATTGTGCGCGATCGAATAGTCTGCCGGTAACGAAGCGGAGGGTCAGTGGGGGGACCTTGCCCCCTCGGCATTTCTCTTGCACCCGTCCTGACGCGGGGCATTCAGGATTCGGATGCCCCGAAACTCGAGGTAAGGATGCCAACGCCCGTGCAAATCAAGCGTGTTCCAGGTCAAAACTCAGGGGACGATGGTCACCCACGGGAACGGAGTGCGCGCCGTGCACCTCTGGCCCATGGCACCATGCAAGATGCCGATTCTGCCCGCTGAACCCGATGTCTACCCGGCCGACTTGTTCGAGGCCTGCGCGAGCGATCCGGCGGGGCATGCGAATCAGTCGGCGCAATGGTGGGCGCTGTACACGCTGCCGCGGCGCGAGAAAGACCTGCTGCGGCGGCTGCGGGCGCTGGAGTTGGCCCACTATGGCCCGCTCGTGCCGCGGCGCCAGCGCTCCCCGCAAGGCCGCGTTCGCACCAGCTATCTGCCCCTGTTTTCCGGTTACGTCTTTCTCCGCGGCGACAACGACGAACGGCACCGAGCGCTGACCACCCAGTGCGTATCGCGGTGCCTCGAAGTGCCCTGCGCGGCAGAGCTGGTGGCCGACTTGAGCCGCATCCATCGGCTGATCGCCGGCGGGCTGGCACCCACGCCCGAGGCTCTGGTTCAACCCGGAATGGCGGTGCGGGTCAAATCTGGACCGCTAGCAGGTCTGGAGGGAGAGGTTGTCGAGCGCCGCGGCCAGAAGCGGTTGCTCGTGGCCGTGCGATTTCTCCAGCAGGGCGCGTCGGTCGAACTGGATGATTTCGCCGTTGAGCGAATCGACCGCTAATATGCCATCTATCTGCTGCCCAAACGCCGTGATGCTGCACCCAGCGGTTACTTGCCTGGACCGCTTCGGGGAATTATGCTGCCGCGGGGGTGCAGATTCCTCTCTTCGAATGTTATCAGCGTCATTTCCTGCCCCGGCCAGGGCTCGGTGGGGGCTTTCGAGACACCGGCTGAATGTCGCAGCAGGCGACCGCTTCAGGCGGTGCGTGGCGCCGTCCGCAACGCAGGATTGCAACGCGGCTCGGTTGGGTTCGGCCGTTCGGCTGGACCTCACTGCGAAAGGATGCATGCGGACAAGATGATGGTCAACAAACAGCCTTCGCGCCGGTTGACGAAGCGGTCGTTCTTTGCGCTGTTCGTCCACGCGGTGGTCTTCGGATTCTGCTACTGGTTTGCCGTCTGCGTGCGTTCGGACTTCACCTTGCCCGAACGCTTTCAGACGGTGTTCTGGATTACGCTGCCGGCCGTGCTGGTGATCAAGCTCACGGTGTTCTACGCCTTGGGCCATTGCCACGTTTCCTGGCGCTATGTGGCCTTTTCCGACTTGGGACTGCTGCTGCGCGCAGCCACGTTGTCGACGCTGGTCCTGGCGGCCGTCGACTACTTCATGGTCACCGAGACGCGCATCCCGCGGACGACCTTGGCCGTCGACTGGGCCATGACGATCGTGGCCCTGGGCGGCTTGCGCGCCCTGTGGCGGATGTCGCGTGAAGAGGTCTTGCCGCTGTTCAACCGCAAGGACTACCGTGCGGCCCTGATCGTCGGCGCGAACCACTCGGGCGAGTCGCTGGCCCGGCAGCTCCAGGTCGATCCGCAGCTCAAGTATCAAATCGTCGGGTTCCTCGATCAGGACGCGTCGCGCCACGGCTCGATCCTGGCCGGCATCCCCGTGCTCGGCCGTCCGGAAGATGCGGCCCGGTTCGGCATCGCCTACGACGTCGAAGACGTGTTGGTCGTCTCGGGCCATCTCTCGGGCAAACAATTGCGTCAGTTGATGGATCGCTGCCAGACGGCGAATCTGAACGTCAAGGTGCTACCCGGCGTCGACGAGCTGCTGACCGGCGATTACCGGTTGCAGGTCCGCGACGTGCAGATCAACGACTTGCTGCGTCGCGAGCCGGTGCAGCTCAATAGCGAAGCCATCGGGCACTTGCTCGAAGATCGCGTGGTGCTGGTGACCGGCGCCGGCGGTAGCATCGGGTCGGAAATCTGCCGCCAGGTCCTGCGCTTCAACCCGCGGACGCTCGTGCTGGTCGAACAGGCGGAAAACGCGCTGTTTCTGATCGAGCAGGAGCTGCACCGGACCATCCCCCAGGCCCGGCTCTGCCCGTGCATCGCCGACATCACCGACGAGCGCCGGGTTCGGGCCGTGCTCGAAGAGCATCGGCCACACGTGATCTTTCATGCCGCGGCGCACAAGCACGTGCCCATGATGGAGCACAACCCCGGCGAGGCGGTGAAGAACAACATTCTCGGCACCAAGCTGCTGGCCGAACTGGCCAACGAGTACGGCGTCGACCGGTTCGTGATGATCTCGACCGACAAGGCGGTCAATCCCACGAGCGTGATGGGTGTTTCGAAGCAGCTCGCCGAGCGGTTCGTGCACGCCTTTGCCGAAGAGGCCCAAACCAAGTACGTCGTCGTGCGATTCGGCAACGTGCTGGGCTCCAACGGCAGCGTCGTGCCGATCTTCCAGGAACAGATTCGCCGCGGCGGGCCCATCACGGTCACGCACCCGGAGATCGAACGCTTCTTCATGACCATTCCTGAGGCCTCGCAGTTGGTGCTGCAATCGGCCGCCATGGGCCAAGGGGGCGAGATCTTCGTCCTCGACATGGGCGAGCCGGTGCGGATCGTCGACTTGGCCCAAGACCTGATCCAACTGTCCGGCTTCAGCACCGACGACATCGAGATTCATTTCACCGGCTTGCGGCCCGGCGAGAAGCTCTACGAAGAGCTGTATTTCGACGACGAGCAGATGCTGACCACGCCGCACCCCAAGGTGTTCGCTGCATATCACCGGCCCTACGCACTGGCGGAGGTGCGCCGCGGTATCGTCGAGCTGACCGCCCTGGCCCATGCTCCCGCCGAGGCGATCAAGCTGAAGTTCAAGGAGTTGGTGCCCGAGTATCGGCTGGGCGGCGAAGCGAAAGCCGGCGAAGCGGCGAGCAAGCCGACTCCGCACACGTCGGTCGCCACGGCCAACGGCAACGGCCGGCATCTGTCGCCGAAACCTGACGCGGACCAGTCCGACTCGGACTTGCCGGAAACGAGTGCCGCCGCGGATTCCCGCGAGGCGGAAGAAGCCGCGGAACCAACGACCACCTCCTCGGTCACCTGACGCGGCACGACTTGCCCGCCCCAAACGGAAAGCCCTTGCGGCCAGCCTCCTTCCAAATCGGCCAGCACGCCGTGGGTCCCGGCCACCCGTGCTTCGTCATCGCCGAGGTGGCCCAGGCCCACGACGGCAGCCTCGGCGCCGCGCACGCCTACATCGATGCGATCGCGCGATCGGGCGCCAACGCGGTCAAGTTTCAAACGCATATCGCCGCGGCCGAATCGACGCCCGGCGAACAGTTTCGCGTGAAGTTCTCGCCGCAAGATGCTACCCGCTTCGACTACTGGCGGCGGATGGAATTCACGCCCGACGCATGGCGCGGCCTGGCCGACCATGCCGCACAGGCAGGCCTGGTGTTTCTGTCGACGCCGTTTTCGATGCAGGCCGTCGATTTGCTCGACGCACTGAAAGTTCCGGCCTGGAAGGTCGGTTCCGGCGAAGTCAACAACCTGCCCATGCTGCGACGGATGGCCTCGACCGGGCGTCCCGTGCTGCTATCGAGCGGCATGTCGCCGTGGTCCGACGTCGACCAGGCCGTCGAGACGATCGTCGCGGCGGGGGCGGCGGTGGGCATTTTTCAATGCACCACGGCGTACCCCTGCCCACCCGAAAGAGTAGGGCTCAACGTGCTGGCCGAGTTACGCGAGCGTTACGGCGTGCCGGTTGGCCTCTCGGATCACTCCGGAACGATCTTTCCCTCGCTCGCGGCGGCGACCCTGGGGGCCAATCTGCTGGAAATGCACGTCGTCTTTTCCAAAGAATGCTTCGGCCCGGACGTGAAGGCCTCGGTCACGACGGCCGAGCTGGCCCAGTTGGTCGAGGGCGTGCGGTTCATCGAGTCGGCGTTGGCGCATCCCGTGGACAAAGAAACGGCCGCGGGCGACATGGCGGAATTGCGCAAGCTGTTCGGCAAGAGCGTGGTCGCGGCCACGGACCTGCCGGCGGGGCGCGTCCTGGCTGAAACCGACCTGGCACTCAAGAAACCGGGGACGGGAATCGCTGCGGCCCGCCTGCCGGAAGTTTTGGGCCGCAGGCTGAAACGGGCCGTAGCGGCGGATACTCTGTTGGCGGAGGAAGATTTTGAGTAACAACGGCAAACGAACCGTCTGCGTGGTGCTGGTCGACCGCGCCAACTATGGGCGTCTGAAGCCGGTGATGCGCGCCATCCAGGAACACCCCGCGCTGGAGCTGCAGGTGCTGGCGGCCGGCACGATGGTGCTCGAGCGCTTCGACCAGCCGGTGCGCGTCGTGCGCAAAGACGGTTTCGCGATCAGCGGCGAGATCTACACGGAGCTCGAAGGCTCGACGCCGGCCACGATGGCCAAGAGCGTCGGCTTCGGCGTGGTCGAGTTCTCCAGCGAGCTGCACCGCTTGAAGCCAGACGTGGTACTGTTGATCGGCGACCGCTACGAGGCGCTCTCGGCGGCCATCGCAGCGGCCTACATGAATATCCCGTTGATCCACCTGCAAGGCGGCGAGGTCAGCGGCTCGATCGACGAAAGTGCCCGGCACGCGATCACGAAGTTCGCCCAGTTTCACGTGCCTTCAACCAAACGTTCGGCCGAGTACATCATGCGGATGGGCGAACGACCCGACACGGTGCTCACGGTTGGCTGCCCGTCGAGCGACATAGCGCGTTCGCTCGATCGCACGCTCCCGTCGGCGGTCGTCAACAGCCGCGGCAACGGCGTCGAAATCGACGTCACCAAGCCCTTTTTCCTGGTCATCTTTCACCCGACGACGACCGAGTTCGGCGCGGAAAGCGACCAGATGCAAAACCTGCTCAAGGCGCTCGACGCCGTCCGCGTGCAGTCGCTGGTGCTGTGGCCGAACATCGACGCCGGCAGCGACCACATCAGCAAGATGATCCGCGTGTACCGTAATACGATCGACCGGCCGTGGATGCGTACGCTCACCAACCTGACGCCGGAAGACTATCTGAAAGTGCTGGCCAATACGGCCTGCGCAATCGGCAATTCCAGCAGCTTTGTCCGCGACGCCGGTTATTTCGGTACGCCCGTCGTGCTGGTCGGCAACCGGCAAAACGGCCGCGAAACGGACGTCCATGCCGTCCGCGTGTCGGTCGAGGTCGATGCGATCCGCGCGGCCATTGAAAAGCAGTTCAAGCATGGACGTTATGCACCAAGTACGCTGTATGGAGACGGGCACGTCTCGCAACGGGTGGCCGACGCGGTGGCCGCGCTCAAGCCCTACGTCCAGAAGCGTCTCGCGTTTGTCCACGAAGATCTCTAACCCGCGCGTCAGCCGCTCGTGAACGACACGGTCCGCATCCTGATCGCCGAGCCGGACGACTTCAGCCCCAAGGCGGTGGAAATCCTCCGCCAGGTGGGCGACGTCGAGCTGCGCCATTGCCATCATGGCGAGTTGGCCGACGCGCTGCGCGACTACGACATCTTCTGGTTCCGGTTGGCCCACCGCATCGATCGTGCGTTGCTCTCGGGCCAGCTGCGTTGCCGGATGCTGGTGACCCCGGTGACGGGGCTCGACCATATCGACTTGCAGGCCTGCCAACAGCGCGGCCTCCGGGTGGTCAGCCTGCGCGGCGAGTTCGAGTTTCTGAAGCGCGTGCGCGCCACGGCCGAGCTGACCTTGGGTCTGGCACTGGCCCTGTTGCGCCACATCCCCCAGGCAGCGGCCAGCGTGAACGAGGGCCTCTGGAACCGCGATTTGTTCCGCGGCCGCGAGCTGTTCGGCAAGACGGCGGGCATCGTCGGCATGGGACGGCTCGGCACCATCGTCGCCGGGTACTTCCGTGCCTTTGGCATGGAGGTGCTGGGCTACGATCCGCGCCCCGATTTCCCCAGCGATCTGGCCGTGCGCACCTCGACGATCGACGAACTGCTCGAACGGAGCGACATCGTCAGCATTCACGTGAAATACGACGATTCGACGCGGCACCTGATCGGCCGCCGGCAGTTGGAAATCATGCGGCCCGGGGCGGTGCTGATCAACACTTCGCGGGGGGGCGTAATCGACGACCGGGCCCTGATCGAGGTGCTCGCATCGGGCCACCTTGCGGGCGCGGCACTCGACGTACTCGACGGCGAACCGGATATTAACGCTCAGCATCCCGTCGTCCGGTATGCTCGCGAACACGACAACCTGCTGGTTGTGCCGCACATTGGCGGCAACACCGAGGAATCCTTCGAAAAGACCGAGGTCTTTCTGGCCTTGCGCGTGCTGCAAGCCTGGAAGCCCGAGTACACCGGCCGCGAAACGACGGTCACGACGAACGGAGCCCAGGAAAGTTCGGCGAACGTTGGGCGGGGTGATTTTTGAACGTCACGGAACAATTTGTGTCTGGCATCTTGGAACAGGAACAGAGGAGCTGACGTCAACAGGGCCGACGTGCGTCTGGTGTGAAGCTAAGGGGAGACGCAAGCGTTAAGGTAGAAGTCAGTCAAAGCAACATGAAATCTCAATCGCCCCACGGATTTCGGGTCCTGGGCATCATCCCCGCTCGCGGTGGTTCGAAACGTCTGCCGCGGAAGAACCTCTGCATGTTAGGCGGCAAGACGCTCGTCGCCCGCGCGCTGGAGACGGCCTTGGCCGCCGAACGGCTCACGCGCGTCGTCGTCTCTTCGGAGCACCCGGAGATTCTCGCCTTGGCGCGCAGCTACGGCGACGAATATGCCCTGCAACGCCCCGAAGAGATCTCCCGCGACACGTCGATGGCGATTGAATTTGTGCACCACGCGCTCGGCGCGCTCGAAGGCGCCGGCGAGCCGCGTTTCGACGCCGTGGCCATCGTGCAGCCCAGTTCGCCGCTGACGCGGCCGTCCGATATCGACGCCACGATCGAGTTGCTCGAAACGTCGGGTGCCGAATCGTGCGTCACGGTCGCCAAGATCGAACAGTCGATTCATCCCTACAAGCTGAAGACCCTGCGCGGCGATCAACTGGTACCGTATTTCGAGGACGAAAGAGGGCGGATGGCGCAGCACCAGTTGCCCCCACTGTACGCGCGGAACGGCTCGGTTTACGCGACGCGACGCGACGTGATCAACCGGGGCAAGGTCTTGGGCGACGACTGCCGCGCCGTGGTGATGCCCCGCGAGTATTCGGTCGACATTAACGACGAGATCGACTTGCAGTTTGCCGAGTTCCTGGTCGAGCGGCACCCCAATCTGGCCGCGCCGAACAAGGTCCACTTTTGAGCGTTCATGTTTCGTAAGCTCTTAAGCCTCCTCGGCGATTCCTTGGTCTTCGGCGTCGCGACGGCGCTGAGCCAATTGATCAATTTCCTGCTGGTGCCGCTGCTGACGCGGTACCTGGGGCCCGCCGATTACGGCATCCTCGACATGCTCAATATCTTCATGGGCCTGTACGTGCCCGTGGCGAATATCGGCATGTCAAATGCCATCTTTCGCCGGTTCAACGTCAGCAAGGACGAGTCCGCCCGGCGGGACGTGCTCAGCACGGGCCTGGTCAGCGTGGTCGGCTCGACGGCCGCGTTCGGGGCGATTTGCTTCCTCGCGTCGCCGTTGCTGGCGCAACACCTGTTGCACGATCCGCAGCTCATCGGCCTGGTCTGGCTGACGATCCTCTCGGCCATGTTGCACAGCGTGCAGAACATCGGCCTGGTCACGCTCCGGGCCGATCGCCACGTGAAGACCGTGGCCCAAATCAGCATCTTCAAGGTGCTCAGCACCATCCTGCCGACGGTGTTCTTCGTGACCGTCATGCACCTGGGCGTTGCCGGCTCGGTGTATGGCACGCTCGTCGGGTCGATCGCCTCGACCGTGGCGACGTTCGTCGCCACCCGGTCGCGATTCGGGTTGACGATGAGCCGCGCCACCTGGGGCGCGATGTTCTCCTACGGACTGCCCTTCGTATTCCATCACCTGATGGGCGTGCTGCTGGGCGTGTTTGGCCAGATCGTCGTGAATCAATGGCTCGGCGCCCGCGAGACCGGGCTCTACGGCATGGCGCTCAAGTTCTCGCTGCCCTTCGCCTTCATCGTCAACTCCGTACAAAAGGCCTGGGTGCCCTTCAAATTCCAGATTCACGCCGACGACGCCGACCCGATGGGGACGTTTCGCGGCATCGTCACGTACTACCTGGCGGGCTCCACCTATTTGTGGCTGGGTGTCTCGCTGTGGGGGCCGCTGTTGCTGGTGCTGATGACCGCGCCCAGCTATCACACGGCCGCGGCGCTCGTACCGATCACCGCGATCATTCCCTTGTGCGAAGGCATGTATTTCATGTTGGGCACCGGGATCGAATTGGGAGACAACACGCGAGCGATGCCGCTCGTAACCCTGTCAGGCCTGGCGACGGTCATGGTCGGCTCGCTCGTGCTGGTGCCGTCATTCTTAGGCGCGGGCGCGGCCTGCGCCTCGGCGCTGAGCTGGCTGGTGATGGCCACGATCATCTACCTGCTCTCCCAGCGGCAGTTCCCCATCAAGTACGACTGGCCCGTGATCGGCTCGCTGCTGCTGGTGTCGTCCGCGCTCATCCTGTTCAATGCCTGGCTGTCGAGCGGCTTGGGCTTGATCGAGCGCAGTGCCTTGGCGCTGGTTCTGTCGCTCGCCTACCCGGCGATCGTCGCCTTGATCCTGCTGCGATCAGAGCACGAACGGCATCGCGTAAGGATCTTGTTCGACAAGCTCACGAAACAGCGCGCCGGCCGCGGTAAAAAGCAAAAACCGAACGCAGAGCCGGAGGCTGAGTCGACCAGAGAGCCGGAGGCTGGGTCGAGCGCAGAGCGGACCGAGGCCGCGTCCGAAAACGCCGCAGCGTCTGCAGGTGCGGCAGAACCCGTGTCGACGACGATTCCCGAGTAACCCTTGCTGTTGTCCATGTCTGCAGTCAAAGAACTTTTACGCAGCGGCTATTACCTCGTCCGCGGCGGCGGCAAGCGCGAGCTCGTCCACAAGCGCGAATATCACCGTCTACGCGCCGCTGCCGAACGCCGAATTCTCGCCGAAGCGCAACAGGATCCATCGCTCTTCGCGCCCAATCGGTGCCCCGCCTGTGGCGTGGTCCACGAACACCCCGACCGCTTCTCCAACCCGCTCGGCTTCCAGTTCGCGACCTGTCCCGAAACGGGCACCGTCTACATGGACCCCGTGCCTACCGAGGGGACTCTGGGGCGGCTCTATAACGATCCGGCGTACGCCTTCCACTGGACCGAGCAGCGGACGACCGACAACGTCTCGGTCGAGCCCGCCAACCAGCACGACTTCGATCACCTGGTCAGCGTATTTCGCTTTCCCACCGACCGTCGGCCCACACTGCTCGACGTCGGTTGCGCCACGGGGGCCTTCTTGCTGACTGCCCGACAGCGGTTCGACGTCGAAGGCGTCGAGCTGGGCGCCGACACGGCCGAGGTCGCCCGCAAACAGGGGCTCCAGGTCACCACCGGCCGGTTGCAGGACGTCTCGGGCGAGGGACGCTTCGACGTGATCACGATGCTGCAGTTGATCGAGCACATCACCGACCCGGCCGAATTGCTTACCGAGGCGCGGCGGCTGCTGCGTCCCGGCGGCATCGTCTATCTCGACACGCCGAACGTCGATTCGGCCAGTTTTCGGCTGTTCGGCAACTTGCACACGCACGTCAGCAGCTTTGGCCATGTGAGCCTGTTTACCAAGGCCGGACTGGCCCGGCTGGCCGAGCGCGTCGGCCTGAAGCAGATTGCCCACGCGCATTGCGGCGGTATCGACATCCAATTGCACGACCTGCTGACCAGCCGGTTCACGCCGGGCCGGTTCCGGCATCGCATGGCACTGTACAGTCCACGCTTTTATCACGCCAGCGACCTGCTCGACCGGCTGTCCGGTGGACTGGTGCGCCGCGCGATGACGCCGCCGGGCAATGAATCGTATCAATGGGCCGCGCTCCAAAAGCCGCCGGCCGAAGCCGGTAGCTGATCGCGCGCGGCGCACGCGAAACCATCCGCCCATGTCGCAGTTGTTGTTCCGCCTGATTCGCAAGCTCGTCGTCCAGCCGGCGGTCGACTGGTACACGCGCGAGCAAGTCGTCGCCCAGCTCGAGCAAGTCGCCGGCCTGGGGTCGCCCGTCACCATTCGCGGTCCGATCAAGTTCGGCAACCCCGAGGTCACCTATTTGGCCAACGACGTGTCGATGAATCCCGGCTTTGTCTCGAAGGGCACCGGCCGGCTGTTCATCGGCTCGCACGTCCACATGGGCGAACACGTCACGATCATCACTGACAACCACAATTTCGAAGTCCCCTTGACCTTGCCCTACGACAAGGGGCACGTGGCCAAGGACGTCGTGATCGGCGACTGCGTTTGGCTGGGCGATCGCGTGCTGATCGTGCCCGGCGTGACGATTGGCGAGGGGGCAGTCGTCGCGGCCGGATCGATCGTCACCCGCGACGTGCCGCCGCTGGCGATCGTGGGCGGCGCCCCGGCGAAAGTCATCCGCGAGCGCAATCGCGAGGCCTACGAGCACTTGAAAGCCGCCGGCAGCTATTTGGGCATGCCTCGCGACCACGACCTGGTGAACCGGCGCCGGGTCCGCTTGCGTCGGGCGAATCGCCAGACCGTCGCTCCCCCGCAACCGTCCGTAGCCCACGAGCTTCACGCGTGAAGGCCTCGCCCGGCATGGCCGATCCCCCCACACCCGAGGCCGCGCCGGCGACCGGCGAGCGGCTGCTCGACTGGCTCGACGCGGCGTTTGCGCAATTGCGCACCAGCGATTGGCGTCCACTGATCGTGCAGCCGCCCCTCGACGTGCTCGATTGCGTGCTGGCCGAGTGTTTCTTCGCCGTGCTCAAACACACGCGCGCCGCGGCCCTGCCGCCGGCCTCTGCCGGTTGGCTTGCCGGCCTCGTGGAGCAAGCGCGGCTCTGGGGCCGCCGGCGCCGGGCGTGGCGCGAGGATCGCCGCGTCTGGAGCTTGTCGGCACCGGCAGCCCGGGTGCCGATCTTGTTCTGGCCGCGCGAGCCGACGCACGTGCAGACACATCTCCCGGTTGCCGCCGCGATTGCCGCGGCCGGCGGCCGCGCCGCCTTCGTCGCTTCGAATCCCAAGGTGCTGCACCTGGTGCGCCAGGCCGGGCGTGAGTGCGTTTATTTGCCGGCCATCTGGCCCCAGGTCCTGCTCGACGCACGCCGCGAAGGCCAGCGTACAGGACGACGGCTGCGCTCGCTGCCGAGCGACGTCATCGATCTCAAACAATTGCCCCGGCTCGAACATGCCGCAGGGCTGTGCCGCGTGATTCAACTGCTCGTGGCCAAGAACCTGGTCCATGTCCAGGAAACGGCGGCACACACACGCGAGTGCGTCGAACAGCTCGGGGCCCAGGTCCTGGTCGTCGGTAACGATATCACGGTCGAGGGGCGCAGCAGTTGCCAGATGGCACGCGCCCGGGGGCTGCCAACCGTGGCGCTGATGCACGGCACCGTTTCGGGCAGCGCGCTCCAGGGGCGCCACGTAACTGACCGGTACCTGGTTTACGGCGATAGCGCCCGCCGCGAGCTCGTGCGGCTCGGGACAGCGGCCGAATCGATCCGCGTCGTGGGCGCACCCTATCTCGACCACCATCCCAAGCAATCTGGCGCGATCGATCCCCGGATCGTTCATCAATTGGGCCTGCGCGCCGATCGGCCATACGTGCTGATCGCCACGTCGGGTCCGGGCAACTCGGTCTCCCACGATCATCACCATCGTCAGATCGAAGCCTTTTTCAGGCTCAGCCAGGAGCTGCCAGAAGTCCAGTTCGTTGCCAAGCTGCACCGCAAGGACCAGATGGCCTATTACGAGCGGATCGCCCCCAGCGTGGCGGGAGCACGCTTGCACGTCGTCGGCTATGGTGCCGAGGGGTACCCCGTCGACATCTTCTCCTGGCTGCAAGGCTGTAACCTGCTGATTACGGGCGCTTCGACCGTGGCGGTCGAGGCGATGCTGTTCGACGTGCCCGTGGTGACGTTCGACCTGGCCCACGAACTGAAGGCTGTCGACTTCATCCAGCAAGGCGCCACAACCCATGCAACCAGTACATCCGAGCTGCGCGACGCCGTCGTGGCGCTGACCGGTACGGGCGTCTCCCCCACGGCTGCGAAGCAACGGGCCGACGCCTATCTGCGCGACGTCTTTCTGGCGATCGACGGGCATAGCGCCGAGCGTTGTGCGGCGGAGATCATGCAATTGGCCGAGCGGGCCTTAAACTAGAACCATGCACCTGAGCGACCCCCATCTCGAAGCCGGCGCCGCCGCGGGCGATTTGTCCGAAATCACCGTCCTGATTCCGGCGGCCGGCCGCGTGCCCGAGGGCGTCATGGCGTTGTCGAACATCGCCTGTCCGGCGATGGTGCCCGTGGCGGGCCGTCCGGTGATTCACTGGACGCTCAGCTACCTGCGCTCGCTCGGACTGCGGCGGTTCATCATCGCCGTGGCGCGGCGCGGCATGTTTATCGAAGACTTCGTCGAATACACGTTCGGGCAGGACTGCGAGATTCGCTTCCTGGTCCCTTCGCGCGACGGTGGCCTCGGGCTGACCGTCCAGGAATTGGCCGAACAGGCCGCGACGCGCGCGGCCCTGGTCGTGCTCGGCGACACGCACTTTCAGTTCAGCGACCCTGCAGCGCTCGCCCGCGAAGAACCCTTCGTGCTGACCAGCGAGGTCGAGGAGTCGTATCGCTGGTGCACGGCCGAGACCGACCGCCAGGGCTACGTGACGGCTTTGCACGACAAGGAGCCGGACCTGCCGGGCCCGCTCGACGCGTTGATCGGCGTGTACTTCTTTCCGGCTGCGGACCGGCTGCGCGCAGCGGCGCGCGACGCCGTGGCCGCAGCCGAATTGCAGCGCCGACCGGCCGCGATGGCCGACATTCTCGCGCCGCTGGCCAAGCAATCGCCGCTGCGGGCCTATCGCGCGGCCGACTGGCTCGATTGCGGCAATCCCGACCGGCAGGCGACGAGCCACCGTTCGCTGCTGCAAAAGCGCGATTTCAACGAACTGTCGATCGACCCGGTACTGGGCACCATCACCAAGCGCAGCCGGCACGTCGAGAAATTCATCGACGAAATCAATTTCCTGCGGCTACTGCCGCCGGAGTTGGCCGTGCTGTTTCCGCGCGTGATCGAGTTTTCCACGGAGTGGAGCGAGCCGTGGCTGAAGATGGAATACTACGGCTATCCGTCGCTCTCCGAAGTCTTCGTGTTCGAGAACGTCGATCCCGGTATCTGGGAGCAGATCTTCGTCCATCTGCGCGAAATCGTCACCCAAGGGTTTATGCGCAGCAGCCGGCCGCTGGCCGCGGGTGCCCTGCGTGAGATGTGCATCGGTAAGACGCGCCGGCGGCTGGAAACCATGCAGGGGCCGCCGGAATTGCTGGCCTTGGTGCGGTCCACGGGCCCGGTCGTCGTCAACGGCCGTCCCTTGGCAAACCTGCCGCAGTTGTGGGACCGACTCGACGCGGCGGTCGGCGCGCTCGAGGCCAACGCCGTGGGCAACGTGACTCACGGCGACCTGTGCTTTTCGAACATCCTCTACGATCTGCGGTCGCGAATTTGCAAGCTCGTCGATCCGCGCGGCAGCTTCGGCGCTTCGGGAATCTACGGCGATTCGCGCTACGACATCGCCAAGCTGTACCACTCGGTTTATGGGCTGTACGACTTCATCGTAAACGATTTGTTCCGCGTCTCGGTCGCGGGCGACGAAGTCCGGCTGGAGATTTGCGCCCGGCCGCAGCACACCCACATCCAGGAACGCTTCGCCAAGGTGTTCTTCCCTACGTTCAACCGCCACGAAATCCTGGTGCTGACTGGGCTGCTGTTCGCCAGCATGCCCGCCCTGCATTACGACAAGCCGCGGCGGCAGTTGGCCATGTATACTCGGGCCCTGGAATTGTTCGACGAGGCGTTCGCCGGAAACATTGCTCCGGCGCGCCCGGCCGAGCGCGTCGCGTCCGAAACCGCAACACGAAAGGCTACCGGTGCGCATCTGCATTGATCTCGATGGAGTCGTCTGCCGCTTGCGCGATCCGGGCCAGCAATATGCCGACCTGCAGCCCGTGACGGGTGCCGTCGAGAAGCTTCGCGCGCTGAAGGCCGCGGGACATTACCTGATCCTGTTCACGGCCCGGCACATGAAGACTTGTAACGGCAACGTCGGCATGGTCGTGGCACGCCAAGGCCAGGTCACGCTCAACTGGTTGGCGCAGCACGGCATTCCCTTCGACGAGATTCACTTCGGCAAGCCGCACGCCGACGTCTACTTGGACGACAACGCCTGGCGATTCGAGGGCTGGGACAAGCTCGCCGGCGACGGCTCGAGTTTTCCGGTCAGCGCCGAAAAGCGCCACGCCGCACATCCCGGACTGGCGGAGACCACCGAGGCATGATCGCCGTAATGCCCATGGCCGGCCGTGGGAGCCGCTTTGCGGACGTGGGCATCGCCACGCCCAAGCCCTTGATCCCCGTGCGCGGCAAGCCGATGTACGCCTGGGCCATGGACAGTTTGCCGCTGTCGCTGGTCGAACGCGTCGTGTTCATCTGCCTGCGCGAGCACCTCGAGGGCCGGGCGCTGCGCGACGACATCCAGGAGCGCTACGGCGATCTCGACCCGGTGATCATCGGCCTCGATCATGTAACCGAGGGCCAGGCCTGCACGGTGCTCGTGGCGCGAGAGCTGATCAATACGGACGAGCCGCTGTTGATCTACAACGCCGACACCTATTGCCGCACGTCGCTCGAAGAGACACTGCCCGGCCTGTCGCCAAGCGTGGCGGGGCTGCTGGGCGTATTCGAAGCCCCCGGCGACAAATGGAGCTTTGCCCGCACCGATGAAACCGGCCGCGTGGTCGAAACGAGCGAAAAGCGCCGCATCTCCCCCTGGGCCTGCACGGGCCTGTATCACTTTGCGCGCGGCCACGACTTTGTTGCCCAGGCCGAAGCGATGATCGCCGCCAACGACCGCGTGAACAACGAGTTCTACGTCGCGCCGGTCTACAACCGTCTGATCGCGCAGGGGGCCGAAATTCGCCTCGACGTGGCCCGCGAGGTGTGGGTCCTCGGTACTCCGGAAGATCTCGCCTATTTCGAGGCCAACTACCGCGGATGACCCGGCCTCGGCGCGTGCTTCACGTTCTGAATAGCGCCAGCGGCGGTGCTGCGTTGAGCACCATCGGCCTGATGGAGGCCATGCGCGGCTACGGGATCGAACCGTGCGCCGTTTGCCACACGGCCGGCACGCAGCTCGAACGCGAGCAATTGCGCGCCGCCGCCGACGGCCGCGTGGTATTCACGCCGCTGTATTGGTGGAACCGCAAGATCCGCGCGAAGCTCTGGAAGAGGCCGCTGCTCGAGCTGCGGCAACTCTGGGTCACGGGCTTCAAAGGCAAGAGCACGGCCGCGGTCGCGCAGGCCGCGCGCGACTGGCAGGTCGAGCTGATCCACACCAACACGATCTGCAATCCCGAGGGCGGGCTGGCAGCCCGACGGTTGGGGCTGCCCCATGTCTGGCATCTGCGCGAGCTGATCGGGCCTGGCCGTCCGTTTCGGCTGCCGCTCGAGGGTGCGGCGCTGGCCGACTACCTGCGAACCCACTGCTCGTTGATGGTGGCCAATTCGAACACCACGGCCGAACTGGCCCGCGCGTCGGTGCCGCCCGATTTGCTCACGGTCGTGCCCAATGGCATCGACCTGTCGCGATTTACGCCGCGGCCGTTCGACCCGCGGCGGCGGCCGATCGTGGTCGCCATGGTCGGCAGCCCGACCAGCCGCTGGAAGAAGCATGGCCTGTTCGTCGCCGCCGCGGCACTGGTCGATCGGTCGCTGCCGCTGGAGTTCCGCATCTACGGCCACGACCCGTCGCGGGGCGGCACGGTGCGCGGCGACGAATACGTCGACGCCCTCCACGATCAGATCGCCGCCGCCGGTATTCGCGATCAATTCGCCTGGCCGGGCTTCGTCGGCGATCCGGCGCGGATCATGTCCGAGATCGACATTCTGGTCCACCAGGCCGACGACGAGTCGTTCGGCCGGGTGGTCGTCGAGGCGATGGCCGCGAGCCTGCCGGTTGTCGGAGTTCAGGGAGGGGGGGTGGGGGAAATTGTCCTCCACGAGACGACCGGGTTGCTGGCACCACCGGACAATGCGGCCGCGCTGGCCACCCACATCGAGCGTTTGGCCCGGGACCCGGCCCTGCGGAAAGCCCTGGGGGCGGCCGGCCGGCGGCGGGCCGAAACCACGTATTCGCTCGAAAGTTGCGCCGCGGGCATGCTCGAGGCCTACGAAACGGCGATGGACCGCCCGTTGGGGGCGTCGCGCAAGGCTGCGTCGACGGGGTAAGCCGCGGTGCAATTGGCAACGAAATCCGAAAAATGTCGTAGAATTGTGCGAGGCGTTGCCGACGCCCCAGCCCGACCTCGTTGCTCCGTTCGGAGTGCCGCCTAGCAATGCGCGCCCCTGGAAACTTTGCCGTCCCGCGACCCGGTTTCCCCCTGCCCGGGGCAGCGCCCTTCGCGCGGCCCGAGCAAAAGGAGCGCGTCTCGCTAACCGGAAAATGGATGTTCGTGTTCGCGGTGATGATCTCGATGAGTGCCTGGGAAAAGCTGCGGATTCCCATCCCGGCGCTCAACGCGCATCCGTACCTGATCGCGATGCTGCCGTTGTTTATCTATCTGTTTTTCACCCGGCTGGGGCGGTTTCCCCTGTCGGTGCTGACGACGACGGCCATCTTTTCCACCTTGTACATCCTCTCGGTGTTCAGCAGCACGATTC
The DNA here is from genome assembly GCA_019694435.1 of Pirellulales bacterium. NCBI lineage: Bacteria > Pseudomonadati > Planctomycetota > Planctomycetia > Pirellulales > Pirellulales bacterium. The sequence continues at coordinate 82,894 of JAIBBZ010000017.1, read as the reverse complement.
CCTACTACCAGGAACCGGTCAAACTGCTGGCCGGCGCCGGGACCATGATCACCGCCGCCTTGGCCGTAACGTCGCGGAGCGATTTTCGGGCCGGAGTCGTCGGGCTCACCGTGGCGCTGGTGATCATGGCGCTCAAAGGTCTCGCGGCACCCAGCGCCAGCTACATCGGCGTCGACCCGCTCGAGACCAGCAACGAAAACTCCTGGTCGCTGTACAACTTGCCGCCGCTGTTGTTGGGCGGCTATATGACGCTCGACAAGACGGTGAGCAAATCGCTGCGCATCTTCTGCGGAACGGCGTTCGTCATCATCTCGATCTCGGTGCTGGCCTCGGCCAACCGCTCCGGCTGGCTGGGACTGGCCGTCGTACCGCCGATGTTGTTCCTCGGTCGCGGCAAGAAGATCCAGACGATGCTCTATTTCGTTCTGGCCGCGGGCCTGGTGTTCCTGGTAATGGAACAGCTCGGCATGTTCGACGTCGTGCAGCACCATATGGAAGCCACGACCGAAGGCAAGACGACCGACGGCAAACGTATTCAGTTGCTGATGGCTTCGCTGCAGATCGGCTTGGAACATCCGCTCCTGGGCGTCTCGCCGCAAGAGCTGTTCTTCATGCTGGCCCACCGGGTGTTCGGCATGGACGGTACGATCGACTCGCACAACGTATTTGCACACGTCACGGGCGGCAGCGGCTATCCGGCCATGTTCACGCTGTTCCTTTCGGCCTACCTGCTGTGGAAGCGCCCCTCGGGGGTGCCCAGCGACTTTTTCGGCAACGAGCGCGCGGCCAGTGCCCACTACATCATGAAGATGATGATCCTGATGTGGGGCATCCGCGGGTTCTTCTCGCGCGAAATCCTCTATAGCCCCGTGTTCTGCATGGGCATCGGCATTTGCATCGGCTGGTGCGTGGTCGAGGGGGTCTGGAAGCCGGCGGACGAACAGCGCAGCCGGACGGCCGGTCGCCAGCCACGCCCCGGCATGCGGCCCGTGCCTGGGATGCGTGCCCTGCCGCGGAGGACTCGGTGACCGCGCTCGCCGGGCTGAACGTCGGCTTTGTGAGTGCGCGTTCGGCCTCGGTGGTCGACGGGTTTTGGACCGAAGCGGGCGTAGGGAGGCTGTTGGACATCTGGCAGCAGGACGCCCGCCGGCTCACGGTCGCGATGAGCCTCGCGCCGGGGCGGCAGCGCTGGCACGACCATCGCTGCGCCGACCAGAGTTTTGATTTCGTACCGCTGCCTTGGTTGCCCAGCGTCGCGCGCGGCTTCTACAAGGCGCCGGGCTGCTGGCAGGCGATCCGGCTCGTCGAACGCGTCAGCGACGTGGTCATCGTGCAATTGCCGTTCGCCGCCACGCTGGGGCTGTTGTTCCCTGCGCGTCCGCGGCTGTATCACGTGTGTGCCGACGTCCACGCCATTGCCAGCACTTCGCCCTGGTATCGGGGCCCCATGCACCTGCTGGCGTCGTTCGTCTCCAAGCAGACCGATCGCCTGCAGCGGCGATTGATTCACTGGCCCTTGGCCCGGGTCGTCACGAACGGCGCGGATCTGTTTGCACATTATGGTTCGCCGCGGGGGCGTGCGGTCGTCTCATCGACGCTCTCGGCCCGCGAGGTGATGAGCGTGCCGCGCAGCCGGCCGGCCGACGCACCGTTCCGGGTGTTGTTCGTCGGCTACCTGCGGCACGAAAAAGGCATCGACACGCTGTTCGCGGCCTTCGAAAAACTGCTCGACGAAGTGCCCACTGCGGAGTTGTTCTTCGTCGGTTCACAAAACATGGAAGACCGCGGTATGACCGAAGACCTGCAGCGTTCCTTGGCGCGACTGCAAGGCCGGGCCACGGTCGGATTCCTCGGCCATCGCGAGTTTGGTCCCGAGCTGTTCGCCTGTTTCGCCGATGCCGACGTGTTGGCGGTGCCCAGTCGCAGCGAGGGTACGCCGCGCGTGCTGGTCGAGGCCCGGGCGTTTGGCTGCACTGTAGTGGCCAGTCGCGTGGGCGGCATTCCGACGTCGGTCGAAGACGAGGTCGACGGCCTGCTAGTGCCGCCGGACGATGCGGCAGCCCTGTACGCCGCCCTGGCCCGGCTCGCCCAGGACCGTCCGCTGCGCGAACGCTTGCGGCAGGCGGGCATCGAGCGCGCGCGCCGCACGACGGTCGAGGCATTTGCGGCCGCGATTGCCGAGGAGGCCGCCGCCTGCCTGGGCCGCGAGCGACTCGAACCGGCCCTGGAGCCGTGCGTCTAGAAAGCCATGATGAGCGCCTCGGTGGACACAGCGACTTCGCACCCGGCCGGGATCGCGGGCGGCGACGCCGGTGCCAGCCGTGTCGCACTGGTCCGCGCCGCACGGCCTGAATATCCCCGCGCCCCGTTTCATCCGCCGGCTGCCTACGCCGAGCTGAGCGGCACCGGACTGACGGCCCAGCTCGATCCGGACAACGCCGTCTACGCCGCCGTGCGCGAGGCTTTCGCGCTCGTTGGCCTCGATGCGGCCCATCAAGGCACACCCGAGTGGAACCCTTTGGGCGATCTAGTTCGCCCGGGACAGCGCGTGCTGATCAAGCCGAACTGGGTCAGCCACAAGCACGAGTTGAACGACTCGTGGGAACAGATCATCACCCACGGCGCCGTGCTGCGGCCGGTGCTCGACTATGTGCAGCGCGCCTTGGGCGGTCAGGGGACGATCTGGCTGGCCGACGGCCCGATGCTCAACTCCGACTTCGACGCGATCTGCCGGAAGACGGGCATCGCCGAAGTCTGCCGCTTGCATGCCGCCGCGCCCGGGCTGTGCGCCGTCGAGTTGTGCGACTTGCGCAGCGTGTTGTTTGTGACTCGCGACGATGTCGTCGTCGAGCGCCGGACACTGCCGGGCGATCCGCGGGGCAGCACCGTGGTCAATCTCGGCCGTCAGAGCGAACTGTTCGGGTTCGCCGGCGAAGGCCGCTATTACGGCGCCGACTACGACACGGCCGAAGTCAACCGCCACCATCGCGGCGAATGCCAGGAATACCAGATCAGCGGCACGGCGATGCAGGCCGACGTGATCATCGACGTGCCCAAGCTCAAGACGCATCACAAGGTCGGCATGACGCTGGCGCTCAAGGGAGTGGTCGGGCTCAACTGCGGCCGGAACTGGCTGCCCCATCGCACCCAGGGTACGCCGCTAACGGGAGGCGATCAGTTCGCCGAATCGTCGTGGCGGCAGCGATTCGAGGCGCGCGTCGTGCGCGGGTTCGAACAAGCATCGCTCCGCTTTCCGCGCACGGCCCCTCAGGTTTATCGGCTGGCCAAGCGGCTCGGGCGGCTGTTGCTGGGCCGTAGCCATGAAACGATCCGCGGCGGTGGCTGGCACGGCAACGACACCTTGTGGCGGATGGTGCTCGATATCAACCGCGCGCTGACCTACGCCGATGCGGCCGGGCGCCTGCACGACCGACCAACCAAGCGCCGGTTCACGGTGATCGACGGCATCGTCGCCGGCGAAGGCCTGGGCCCCGTCTTTGCCGACCCGCGGCCATGCGGCGTCATCCTGGCCGGGAGCTGCGCGGCGCTGGTCGATGTGGCCGCGACCGAGTTGGTCGGCTTCGACCATCGCCAAGTGCCCATGCTGGCCGCGGCGTTGCGGCCGCACCCGTTGCCGCTGGCGCCGGTCCCCGCCGACGTGATGCGACTGGTGAGCAACGTCCCTTCGTGGGCTGGCTCGCTCGAGCAGTTGCGCCAGGCCGACCCTTGGCAATTTGCCGAGCCGCTCGGATGGGTCGATTTCCTGCAGCGATCGCGGACAAGGCAGCCGGCGTGAATCCGACGCTTTTGAAGCTCTATCATCACTTGCCTGCGGGGCTGCAATCGTTTGTCGCCAGCCGCCACGGAGCGCGGCTCATGCGGCTGCGCTACGGCGAGGTCTACCGCCGCGAGCTGCCGAGATTTGCCGAACGCGAGACGTGGTCGCCCGCGCAGTGGGCCAATTGGCAGACCGCGCGGCTGCAGGCGCTGTTGCTCCGCGCCGTCACGCTGGTGCCTTACTATCGCCGCGAGCATGCAGCGGGCCGGTTTCCGATCAACGAGGTCCGCACGGCCGACGATTTGTCTCGGCTGCCGATCCTCGAAAAGGAAACCGTCCGCGCGGCGCCGCGCGATTTCCTGGCCGACGATTGCACGCCGGAAAACATGTACGAGGAAGCGACGAGCGGCACGACCGGAACCCCCTTGCGCCTGTGGTGGTCGCCCGAGACGCATCAATCCTGGTATGCCTGCTTCGAGCGCCGCATTCGCCATTGGAACGACGTCCGCTTGGGCGACCCCTGGGCCATGCTCGGGGGCCAATTGATCGTTCCGCAGGCTCGTACGCGGCCACCCTTTTGGGTCTGGAATGCCCCCGCGCGTCAGCTCTACATGTCGTCCTACCACCTGCGCGGCGATTTCCTCGACGCCTATCTCGACGAGCTGCTCCGGCGGCAGATCGTCTACCTGTTTGGTTACGCATCGTCGCTGGACGCGTTGGCGGTGCATGCGCTCGAGCGTGGCCGCAGCGACGTGCGTCTGCGCGTGGCGATCTCGAACGCCGAGCCGCTCTACGCTCATCAACGTGAACACATCGAACGGGCCTTCGGTTGCCCGGCCCGCGACATGTATGCCCCCGCCGAGCTGACCGTGGCGGCATTCGAATGTCGCGAGCGCCGGATGCATCTGTCGCCCGACGTGGGAATCACCGAAGCGGTCGACGAGCACGACCGGCTCGTCGAGCCCGGCCAGGCGGGGGATCTGGTGGTAACCAGCCTGCTGAACCCCGATCACGTGCTCATTCGCTACCGCCAGGGCGACCGGGGAGTCCTAGGCCCTCGGGACGAACGGTGTCCCTGCGGCCGGACCTTGCCCCTGCTGGCGTCGATCGAGGGGCGCAGCGATGATGTGCTCCTCTCACCCGACGGGCGCAAAGTCGGCCGGCTCGATCCGGTCTTCAAGGCGGCCTTGCGGGTTCGCGAGGCTCAGATTGTGCAGGAACGGCTCACGCGTCTGGTTGTGCGGGTTGTTCCGGCCCCCGGTTATGCGGAGGCGGACGCTGCCGCCATCCGCGCAGCCATCTGCCAGCGCATGGGCGAGGTAGAAGTCGATATTGAGATCGTCGATCGCCTGGAACGCACGTCCGCGGGTAAACTTCGCGCCGTGATCAGCAAATTGTCGTCCAACCCCGCACTGGTTTGACGTGCCGCGCCTTTGCCTGCTGACCCAGTATTTCCCGCCCGAGATGGGTGCCCCGCAGGCCCGACTGTCGGAGTTGGGCGAGCGGCTGATCGACCTCGGCTGGGAGGTCGAGGCCCTGACAGCGCTGCCCAATTACCCGACGGGCAAGATCTTCCCCGGCTACTCGGCTTGGCAGACGAAGGTCGAAATGGTCGGCCGCATCCGTACGGCACGGGTGCCGTTGTTCCCGGCCCGGCGCGGTTTCTTGGCCCGGCTGATGTCGTATTTTTCCTTCGTCGCGTCCGCCGCGTGGATGGGTCCGAGCCTGGTCACGAAGCCCGACGTGCTGCTGGCCGAATCCCCCCCTTTGTTCATTGGGTACACGGCCCGTTGGCTCTGCTGGCGCTGGGGCGCAAAGTTTGTGTTCAACGTCAGCGATCTGTATCCCGAGACGGCCGTGCGGATTGGGATGATGAAACGCGGCCTGGCGATTCGCATGGCCGAGCGCCTCGAGGACGCGCTCTATCGTCGGGCCGATGGTGTGACGGGCCAGTCCGAGGAGATTATCGGCGAGGTGCTCAAACATGCGCCCGAGAAGCCGACCGCCGTAATCACCAACGGCGTCGATCTGGCCCGTTTCGGGCGTGACAAGTCTGACGCGGCCTCGCGCGAGCTGCTGGGACCCGAACCGGGCCCAGTGTTTGTCTACGCGGGCCTGATGGGCTGGGCACAGGGGCTGCACCAGATCCTCAATCTGGCCGATGCCTTGCCGGCCGACGTGCCCGGCAGATTTGTGCTCGTTGGCGATGGCCCTGCCCGCGACGGCTTGCAGTCGCGCTTAAAGAACCGTCCGAATCCGCGCGTGCGCCTGCTGCCGGCCTTGCCCTACGATCGCATTCCGCCGCTGCTGGCCACCGCCGATGCTGCCGTGATCTGCTTGGGCATGCGCATTCCCGGGGCCGTGCCAAGCAAGATCTACGAGGCGATGGCTTCTTCGCTGCCCATCTTGCTGATTGCCGAAGGCGAATCGGCCCGCCGCGTCGAAGCGGCCGGCGCAGGCCTGACGGTCGAGCCCGAGAACACGGCCGCGGCGGTCGCCGCGTATCGCCGCCTGGCCGAAGACGCGCAGCTTCGCGAACAGCTCGGCACCCATGGCCGCGAGGCGGCCGCCACGACGTACGACCGCCGCCAGATTGCCCAGCGGTTCGATCGGTTTTTGCGCAACCTGCTGGAACAGCGCGCCCAATGACGCTCGACGAACGCCAGCGTATTCTGGATGAGTTCGAGCGGCGCGAGCGCGACTTGGGCGACTTCTATTCGCTGCACAAGGCGGGCAACTTGTTCGTCCGTCACGGTCAAGAGCGGGCCCTCCAGTGGGCCGTGAATGCCGCCGGGTGCGTGCCCTTGGAAGATAAGCGGATCCTCGAAGTCGGCTGTGGCCGCGGTCAATGGTTCGTCTCGTTCGAGTGCCTGGGCGCCACGCGGGAAAACCTGTCGGGGATCGAACTCGACGCGATTCGTGGCGGGGCCGCCGCCCGACGCTTCGGTGGCGCCGATATCCGCATCGGCGATGCCGCGGCCATGCCCTGGCCCAACGGTACTTTCGACATCGTGTTCCAGAGCACGGTATTCACGTCGATACTCGACCCCGAACTGCGCCGCCGCGTCGCCGCCGAGATGCTGCGCGTGCTGCGGCCGCAAGGAACCATTGTCTGGTACGACTTCCGCTACAACCCGGGCAACTCCCAGGTCGTCGGCCTGGGCCGGCAGGCTATCAAGGAGCTGTTTCCCGGCTGCAAGTCGCGGTTCCGCCGTGCTACGCTGGCACCTCCCGTCGCCCGCTGGCTGGCCGGATATTCTGTACTCCTGGCCACGCTGGTTGAATCCTTGCAATTCTTGAACAGTCACCTGATCGGCTACATGCAGCCCGCAGCGCGATGACCGACTCGATTGCCTGTGTTGTCGGTGCCCGGCCGAACTTTGTGAAGATCGGACCGGTGCTCGCTGGCTTGCGCGCCGTGATGCCCGAGATGCGCCCCGTGCTCGTCCACACGGGCCAGCATTACGACAAGCAGATGAGCGACTTGTTCTTCACCGAGCTGGGGCTGCCCCAGCCCGACGTGTCGCTCAAGGTCGGCTCCGGTACGCACGGACAGCAAACGGCCAGGATCCTCGAGCGTTACGAGGCGTGGCTGACCGAAGTGCAGCCGCGACCCTGGGCCACCTTGGTCGTTGGCGACGTGAACTCGACCATCGCCTGTGCCCTGGCCTCGTCGAAGCTGGGGATTCCGGTGATTCACGTCGAGGCCGGTCTGCGCAGCTTCGATCGCCGGATGCCGGAAGAAATCAACCGTGTGGTGACCGACGTGCTGAGCGATTTGCTCCTGGCGAGCGAACCTGCCGGGGTCGAAAACCTGCGGCGCGAAGGTCGCCCCGAAACGGCCATTCGCCTCGTGGGCAACGTCATGATCGATGTGCTGCTGGCCCAGGTCGAGGCGGCCCGGCGGCTGGGCGAGCCGCAACGGCTGGGCCTAACACCGCGACAATATGGGCTGGTTACCCTGCACCGCCCGTCGAATGTCGATGATCCTGCCCATCTCGGCCGCTTGTGCGGGGCGCTGGCTCGGATTGCCAAGGAGTTACCCATCGCATTTCCCGTGCACCCGCGCACGCGGGCTCGGATCGAGGCTGCAGGCTTGCTTTCCGATCTGCTGGCCAGCCAAGGGCTCGTGTTGACCGAGCCACTGGGCTATCGCGAGTTCCTCAGTCTGTCGTCGCAGGCCGCGCTGGTGGTGACCGACTCGGGTGGCCTCCAGGAGGAAACCACCGCCTTGGGAATACCTTGCCTGACGATGCGGGATACGACCGATCGCCCCGTGACGGTGACCGAAGGCACCAGCACGCTCTTGGGGCACGACGTCGACCGGCTGGAAATCCTGGTAAAACAAGTCATTGCAGGCACTTATAAGCAAGGTCGCTGCCCGGAGTTGTGGGACGGCAAGGCCGGCCCGCGCATCGCTCAATCCATCGCGGAGTTCTATGCCCGTGTCCACTGAAACGTCTCGATCTGCGGAACCGGCGCCGGCCTTGAAGGTGCCGTTCTTCCGGCCCTCGATCACCGAGGCCGAAGTCGAAGAAGTCGTCGCCTGCCTGCGTTCGGGCTGGCTGACCACGGGTCCGCGGACCAAGCAATTCGAGACGATGTTTGCCGAAATGGTGCGTGGCCGGCATGCCATTGCGCTCAACTCCTGCACGGCGGCCCTGCATCTGGCGGTCGAGGCGCTGCACCTGCAGGCCGGGCAGGGTGTGCTGGTGCCCACGATGACCTTCGCCGCGACGGCCGAGGTCGTACGCTACCTGGGCGCGGTCCCCGTATTGGTCGATTGCGATCCGGTGACCGGCAATGTCGATTTCGCCGATGCACGGCGCAAGGTCGAGCAATTGCGGCGCGGCGAACTGCCCGCGGCGCTCGATCGCGACCTGCCGATCGTCGGCTTCATGCCGGTACACGTCGGCGGCCTGATGCTCGATCTGCCGCAAATGGAAGCCTTCGCCCGCGAGCAGAACATCTGGGTCGTCGAAGACGCGGCCCACGCGTTCCCGGCCGCCTGGCGGAACGGCCCGGACGCCCCGTGGCGGTGGTGCGGCGAAAACACGTCGCACGTGGCGTGCTATTCGTTCTATGCCAACAAGACAATCACCACCGGCGAAGGCGGGATGGCCGTCACCGACGACGACGAGCTGGCCGAGCGGATGCGCATCATGTCGCTGCACGGCCTGTCGAAAGACGCCTGGGGACGCTACTCGGGCGGCGGCACTTGGGACTACCGCATCGTCGCCCCGGGCTTCAAATACAACCTGACCGACGTCGCCGCGGCCCTGGGCATTCAACAGCTCCACCGGGCCGAGTCGATGCGCGTGCGCCGCGAAGAGCTGGCGCTGCAGATGATCGACGCGCTGGCCGACGTCGAAGAGCTGGAGCTGCCTCCGGTGGTGGCCAACCGAATCCATGCCTGGCACTTGTTTCCGATCCGGCTCCGGCTGGAACGCTTGCGGATCAATCGCCACGAGATGATGGAAGAACTGCGCACGCGCGGCGTTGCGACAAGCGTCCACTGGCGGCCACTGCATCTGCACACCTACTACGAGCAGACCTTCGGCTGGCTGCCCGAGCAGTTGCCGCAGGCCACCGCGGCCTGGCAGCGGTTGATCAGTTTGCCGTTGTTCCCCGAGATGCGGCCCGACGAGGTCGAGCACGTGGTCCGTGTCGTGCGCGATACGTTGCGGGCGTTTCGCCGCGGCGCATAACCCAGCCGCTTAGCCTTTTCCCACGAAGCCATGGGTCAGCGACTACCTGGAAAAAAGCTCGGCCTGCTCCTGGGCACGAACGCCTGCTGGGGGCCAAACCGCCGCGTGATGATGAATCACGGCAACGCGCGGCTGGTCGATGCCGTGCGCGGACAGGTGGAAAGCGCGCGGCTCTGCGTGCCGATTCTGCCGCGGCACGACAAGATGAGCCACGAGATGCAGTTTCGCGAGGACGAAGTGACCTGCCTGCCGCCGCTGCGCAGCACGCGCGAATCGCAGGTGCACTTTTACGAAACCGTTCGTACCTTGCGCAAGTTCGCCTCCGAAGTCGACGTGCTGTTCGTGCGGCTGCCGTTCCAGGTGCCCCGGGCCCTGCTCAAGCTGGGCAAGCCGAAGCTGCTGCATCTGGCCGGCGACCCGGAAGAAGTGCTCAAGGCCTCGAACGACTACCGCGGCATCTGGAACTGGCTGGCCAACTACTACGCGCGGCATTCGATCGCCGTGTTTCGCAAACTGGTCCGCGAGCCGCACACCCGCGTGGCCTCGAACGGTAAGGAGCTTTGGGACAAGCTCGGCTGCCGCGACGGCCGGATCGTCGTCTCATCGTGCCTGTACGAGCGCGAGATGCAGCCGCGAACCGATCACCAGCTGCACGATCCGCCGCGCCTGTTGTTCGTCGGCTACTTGCGGCCGGAAAAGGGCGTGCACACGCTGCTCGGAGCGTTTCATCGCCTGCGCAGCCAGCGGCCGCTGAAGCTCACCATCGTCGGCGGCAGCGACCGCATCACCCGCGCCGAGCAGGACATTCGCGATTCGATCGCCGCGAGCCCCTACGTGGGCGACATCGAGCTGGCCGGGATGATCGATTTCGGTCCGCCGCTGTTCGAGCTCTATCGCGAACACGACGTCTGCGTGTTGCCGAGCTTGTCGGAAGGAACGCCCCGTACGCTGGTCGAGGCACGGGCCTTTGGCTGCCCTGTGGTCGCCACACGCGTCGGGGGCATCCCGACTTCGGTTACCGACAGCGAAGATGGCTTGCTCGTGCCCCCGGGGGACGATGTCGCGCTGGCCGAGGCGATCGGCCGGATGCTCGACGACCATGCCCTGCGCACACGGTTGATTGACGAGGGCGTCCGGCGTTCGCATCACCGGACTTTGGAAAGCTTTGCCGAGGAAATCGTCAGCGAGCTCGAGGCGCTCGTCGCCAGTGCCGAGCCCCGCGCCGCGCAGGCAGTCGGCCGATGAGTGTTACCCCGGATTCCGCCGCCCCGGCCCCAGCCGGCAAAATCGTGCCGATGACCCAGGACATGATTCCGCAGGTCGTCGCCATGCACGTTCAGGCTTTCCAGGGGCAAATGAGCGCCATGATGGGCCCGCGCTATGTGCGCGCCATGGTCGAATGGTTCCTCCGTTTTCCCGACGGAATTACGCTCGTGGCGACGCTCGACGGGAGCACACCGCATGGCTACGTCATGGGGGCGCCGGTCGGCTACAGCCGGCAGATGAATCGCGATTTGTTCGTATTGGCGTTGGGTGTGGCCATGACCCGGCCTTGGATCGTCTTCAACGGCAAGATACGCCGCACGGCCTGGAGCCGCGTGAAGCTGCTGGCCGGCCAGAAATCGGCCGGCAATCCCGAGCCGCCGCTGCCGCAGCCCACGATGTCGCTGGTCGGCATCGGCGTTTCCCCCGCGGCGCAGCGGCGCAACCTGGGCCAGTTGCTGGTCGGCGCCTTCGAAGCCGAAGCGGCCCGCCGCCAGATGCGATCGGTGCGGTTGTCGGTGTTTCCGCGCAATCAAGCTGCGCGCGCGCTGTATGCCAAATGCGGCTGGCATCCGTACCTCGAACCCGATCGCGATGATGTGACCGTGTTCTACTCGAAGGTCTTGCAGGGCTGACTCGCGTGACCGCGGACGTCAACGTTTCGCCAGCACAACCAACGCTCGCGCCGCCATCGCTGACGACGGCCGCACTTAAGCGCGCCTTCGACGTCGCCGCGGCTGGCACGGGGCTGCTACTGGTGTCGCCGGTGCTCTTGGCTGCTGCGCTGGCGGTCAAGCTCGACTCGCCAGGGCCGGTATTTTTTCGGCAGCAGCGCGTAGGGCGCGGCTTCCGGCCCTTTCGCATTTACAAGTTCCGTTCCATGGTGGTCGATGCGCCCAAGCTCGGCGCGCAGATCACCGCGGGCCGCGATCCCCGAATCACCCGTGTTGGTCATTGGCTGCGCAAGACGAAAGTCGACGAGTTGCCGCAGTTGATCAATGTCGTCGCGGGCGACATGAGTCTCGTGGGGCCGCGTCCGGAGGTGCCCAAGTACGTCGAGATGTTCCGCCAGGATTACGCCGACGTGCTGCTGGTGCGGCCGGGAATTACCGACCTGGCCAGCGTCAAATACCGCGACGAATCGGAGATCCTGGCAGCGGCCGCCGATCCGGAGCGTGAATATGTCGAACGCGTCTTGCCGGACAAGATTCGGTTGGCCCGGGAGTACATTCCGCAGGCCTCGCTGGCGTTCGACGTTCGTTTGATTCTGCAGACTCTGCTGCGAATTATCCGCTAGCCAATCGACTGGCGCGTAGCGTGCCAGTGGCGGCATTTTTTTCTATGGCGGATCGGTGCCCCGGATCCGGCTATTCCTAGTGGCGGGTGTTGACTGCCATATCGCAAGCCACGACAAGATAAATACTTAGCTGCGATTGAGCACAAAATTAGTTGACATTCGCCAAGGGCACATTTAGGGTAATTGGCGGCCAGATCTTTTACCCTTCGAACTGACGGGGCTTTCCCACCCGAATAAGCGTCGGGACCACCCGAATTGGCGTCAGGGTATTCCCGATGTCTGCGGGCAGGCAGCGCAACGAACGTTGCCGTCAGGGGTGCGTGTGGCTGGCCTGGTGGCTCGGTGTCTGGCGGCGCCGATCGACCCGCTGCATGACGCGGCGCATCTTCCGTTGGCCCTCGGCCATGGCCTGATTTGCGATCAACGCCCGATCTGCCAACTCAGCCTGATCTGCCGGAACAGAGAGGCGGTTCGACATACAGGGAAATACCGCGCGCACTTTCGTTTCATCAGGGGCAGCCCGCCATGGCGACCTCACTCACCCAATCCGCAGCCCACCCTTTCGAACAAGCTCAAATCACCCACCCGGACGAACGCCTCCAGCGGCTGCGGGCGTTGGCCGTGGCCACCGCGCGGCTGCTGGCCCTTTGCATGCAATTGGCGCTTGTGGCCCTGGTGCTTTCGGTGTGGCAGATCGACAAGCGCGCCTTTCGTTACCAGTTCGCATTGATCTGCGCCGGCTTCGTCATTCATCACCTGCTGCCAACGCGGATGCGACTGCCCTTCTTCGGTGTGTTTTCGCTGGCGTTGATCGTCGTGCTGATGGGGATCAACGGGCTGTACGTGATCGGGCTGGGAGCATTGCTGATCGGCGTCGTCCATTTGCCTTTTCGATTGTGGATGCGCGTGGCCCTGCTGGTAGCGCTGGGCATCGGGCTCGGCTGGCTGCGTGCCTACGGCACGTTGCCGGAATTACACGCGATTCTGCCGATTCTCGCCGGGCTGTTCATGTTCCGGCTGCTGATCTACGTCTACGATCTGCAGACCGGCGCGGCCAAAGGCGAGCTCTGGTCCACGCTGGCCTACTTCTTCATGGCCCCCAACGCATGCTTCACGCTGTTCCCCATCGTCGATTACAAGACGTTTCTCCGCACGCGCTACAATCGCGACGCGTTCGAGATCTACCAAAAGGGCGTCGACTGGATCGTGCGCGGCGTGATCCAGTTGATTCTCTACCGCTTCGTGTACCAGAACCTGGTGATCGATACGCACCACGTGGCGAACGCCCGCGACGCGGCACAATATATCCTGGCCAATTTCCTGCTTTACCTGCGGGTTTCGGGCAATTTTCACCTGATCGTGGGCTTGCTGCACCTCTTCGGTTTCAACCTCTCCGAGACGCACCACCGCTACTTGCTCGCCTCGAGCTTCACTGACTTCTGGCGCAGGATCAACATCTACTGGAAGGACTTCATCCAGAAGCTGTTCTTCTACCCGATCTACTTCCGGCTCAAGCGACGGGGCGAGTTGTTCGGCCTGTTGGCGGCCACCGCGTTGGCGTTCTTCGCCACCTGGTGTTTGCACTCGTATCAGTTCTTCTGGCTCAGCGGCCATTTTCTGGTTACCTGGCAGGACATCGCCTTCTGGACGATCCTCGGTGTCGGCGTCGTGCTGAACGTGGCCTACGAGGCCCGCGCGACTCGCAAGCGCAAACTCACCAAGGGCAGCCGCACCTGGCGTGACGAGTTCGCCTTTGCCCTGCGGACGATCGCGATGTTCACGTTCATCTGCCTGCTGTGGTCGCTGTGGAACACGCCGTCTTGGCACGAGTGGACCTCGCTCTTGTCGAAGTTCGCCGTGATGTCGCCGATCGACGCCGTGCTGATCTTCGGGGGGCTCGCCCTGTTTGGCGTCGCCGCCGTGCTGTGGGGTCATTCCTCGAGCGAGCGGACCGATGCCCCGCGGCAGCGCCGTAACGAAGCGGCTGACGCAGAATTCTGGCGATCGGCACTCGTGACGGGCGCCTTGTCCGCGGCGCTGTTCATCGTGGGCCGCAATCCGCTGTTGTTTGCCGACTATCCGCAAGTGGCCAACGCGCTCGACCGGCTCACCCGGCAAACCCTGAATGCGCAAGACGTGGCCAAGCTCGAGCGCGGCTATTACGAGGATTTGATCGATCAGGATCGTAACAACGCCGAACTGGCCGAGCTCTATGCGGCGCGCCCGCAAGACTGGAACGCCGCGACGTTCGAATACGATCGCCCGGACAACAAGTTTCCCAATTGGGAATACATTCCCCGGCTCAGCCACACCCAGGGCCACTTTCGTCAGTCGAACAACCGCCACGGAATGCGGGATCAAGAGTATCCCCTCGAGCGGACGCCAGGGGTGCTGCGCATCGCGATTCTCGGCGATTCGAACACGGCAGGTCACCATGTGAGCGATCAACACGTGTTCGAGCAGCTCGTCGAAGCGCGGCTGAACGCCGAATTCGGCACGCCCCAGCGGCCAGCCTGCGAACTGATGAATTTCGCGGTGCCTAGCTATGGCCCCTACGCACGGCTGCACTGCCTGAAGAACAAGGTGCTCGCGTTCAAGCCCGATGTGGCGATCTTCTTCGGCGTGAACGACCAGGAATGGGTGTTGCGCGACATCGCGCGCTGCCTGGCCCGCGAATTGCCGCTCCCCGACCTTTTCGTGCGGCAGATCGTCGAAGAGTATCAATTGCGGTCCGGCGATGGTGCCCGCGTCGTCGAGCATCAATTGCAAGGCCGTTCCCAGGAACTGGTCGGCTGGGTGTATGGCCAGACGATTGAGCAGTGCCGCGCGGCAGGCATTCGGCCGATCTATGCCTTCCTGCCGCGGCTCGACGACCGTTCCTGGGAGCTCGAACAACTGCCCGAGTTGATTGCCGCGGCCGAAGCAACCGGCTTCACCGTTTGGGACCTGACGCGCGCCTATCACGGCGTTCGCGACTGGAACGAGCTGTGGGTCGAAACCTGGGACTCGCATCCCGGGCCGCGGGGGCATGAACTGATCGCCGACCGGCTCTATGAAAAACTGCGGCCGCTCGTCGCCGCGCCGACCGTTTCTGCAATTCCTTAAGGCCCCGGGAGCATCCATGACCCTCGATCCCACGGCCGCCGTGGCCGTCAAGCAATTCATCTTGGACAACTTTCTCCCCGGAGAAAACCCCGACGAACTGACTGCGGACACCGAATTGATTACGACCGGCATCCTCGACTCGGTGGGCATTCTGAAGCTGGTCACGTTTCTCGAAGAGCGTTTCAACATCGGCATCGCCGCACACGAGGCCGACGTCGAGTACCTGAATACGATCGCCGACATCGTGCGCCTGGTCGGTGAAAAACAAGCTGGTTGAACGACCCATGACGCAGGCCACCTTGACGCCGCCGGCGACCGCCCGGGTCACGGCGCTCGCCCAGTTTCTCGACGCCTCGGCCGCCCGCCGGCCGCACCATGTCGCGGTGGAGGATCCTGCCAGCGGCGGGTCCGTGACTTACGAGCTGCTCTCCGTGTTGTCCGACCGGTTGCGCGATTGGCTGCGGCAACAAGGCCTGGGCCGCAACGATCGCGTCGGCATCTACGTGACCAAGTCGATCGACACGGTTGCTGCCCTCTTTGGAGTACTCAAGTGTGGCGCCGCCTATGTGCCGGCCGATCCGCATGCCCCGACGAGCCGGGCCGCGTTTGTGTTCGGCAACTGCAGCGTTAAGGCCGTGGTCGTCGAGGCGCGATTCGCCGAGGCGTTGCGCAGCGAGCTCGCGCAATATGGTGCCGTCCCGCCACTCTTGGTGCTGCCCGGTGCCGGCGATGGTACGTCGCTCGAGGCGGCCCTGGCCGAGGCCCATACGGCCGCGCCCTTCGCAGCGGCCGAAACGGTCATCGGCGAGCCCGAAGACCTGGCCTATCTGCTCTACACCTCGGGCTCGACGGGCCGGCCCAAGGGGGTCATCCTTTCGCAGCGCAATGCCGTGTCGTTCGTCGACTGGTGCAGCGAGGCGCTCGACCCGCACGAGGACGACCGTTTCAGTTCGCACGCGCCATTCCATTTTGACTTGTCGATTCTGGACATCTACGTGCCCATCAAGCACGGGGCTACGCTCGTGCTGATCAGCCACGAAACGGGCAAGGAGCCCGGCAAGCTGGCCCCCTTGATCGCAGAGCGCCGCATCAGCGTGTGGTATTCGACGCCATCGATCCTGACGATGCTGGCCCGTTACGGGTCGCTCGGAGCGCACGACTTCGCGGCCCTGCGGATCGTGCACTTTGCCGGTGAGGTGTTCCCGATCAAGCACCTGCGCGAGCTGGTCGCCCAGTGGCCGGGCCGACGATACTTCAATCTCTACGGCCCCACCGAGACAAACGTCTGCACGTTTTACGAGGTGCCGTTGCCGATCGATCCCGAGCGCAGCGAGCCTTTTCCCATCGGCAAGACCTGCTCGCACCTGCGATCGCGCGTCGTCGACGAACGAGGCCTCGATGTGCCCCCCGGCGAGGCAGGCGAACTGTGCATGGCCGGAGCCAGCGTGACGCGCGGCTACTGGGGACTCGAGGAACAGACCCGCAACGCCTATTTCACCGACGCCGCGGGCGAAAAGTGGTATCGCACCGGCGACCTGGTGACGACCGATGCCGCGGGCGACTATCTCTACCGGGGTCGGCGCGATCGCATGGTGAAGAAACGCGGCTACCGGGTCGAGCTGGGCGAGATCGAGGCGTGTCTCTATCAGCACGCAGGCATCCGCCAGGCGGCGGTGATCGCCGTCCACGACGAGGAAGAAGGCCTCCGGGTCAAGGCCTTCGTCAGCCTGAACGAAGGGGAAAAGGCGTCAGTCATCGCGCTCAAGCGATTCTGCTCCGAACGGCTGCCGCTCTACATGGTGCCCGACTTGTTTGCCTTTCTCCCGGACCTGCCGACGACTTCGACCGACAAGGTCGACTATCAGCGCCTGAAGGAGTTGCCCTAGTGGAATTCGGCTGGACCAGCGAACAAAAAACGCTGTTCGACTCGATCGAGCGTTTTGCCCGCAAGTCACTCGGGCAGGAGTTGATCGAACGCGATCGGGCCGCGGAATTCGACCTGGCCGGCTGGCGCGAATGCGGCAAGTTCGGCATCCAAGGGCTGCCGGTGCCCGAGGACTACGGCGGACTTGGGCTGGACGCGGTCACGACGGTCGGCGCGCTCGAACGGCTCGGTTATGCCTGCGCCGACAACGGCCTGGTGTTCTCGCTCAACGCCCATCTGTGGACGGCTGCGATGCCGCTCGTGGCCTTCGGCACCGAGGAACAGAAACAACGCTATCTGCCGGGACTCTGCAGCGGCGAACTCATCGGGGGCAACGCGATGAGCGAGCCGGACACCGGCTCCGATTCATACGCGCTACGCACCAGCGCCACCCGGCAAGGCGATCGCTACGTACTCAACGGCAGCAAGATCTGGGTCACCAACGGGCCCGTGGCCGACTTGCTCGTGGTGTTCGCCACGGTCGATCGCGCCCAGGGCGCCCGGGGCATCACGGCGTTCCTGGTCGACAAGCACACTCCGGGTATGACCGTGGGGCGCAAACTCGACAAGATGGGGCTGCGCACGTCGCCCATGGCCGAGCTGTTTTTCGAGAACTGCGAGGTGCCCGAGCAAAACCGCCTGGGCCGGGAGGGCGCCGGCACAAGCTTGTTCACCCACTCGATGTCCTGGGAACGCGGGTGCATTCTGGCCAGCGCCGTGGGTTCGATGCAGCGGTTGCTGGAAACCTGCGTGCAGCACGCCCGGCAGCGCAAGCAGTTCGGTCAATCAATCGGCAAGTTCCAATCGGTCGCCAATAAGGTGGTCGATATGAAGCTGCGGCTCGAAACGGCCCGGCAACTGCTCTACCACGGCGCCTGGCTGCGGAGCCTCGGCAAGAGTGCCTTGATGGAAGCCTCGATGGCAAAGCTCTACCTGAGCGAGTCGTGGGTGCAAACCTGTCTCGACGCTCTGCAATTGCACGGCGCCGCTGGCTACATGACCGAATTTCAGATCGAGCGCGAGCTGCGTGACGCGCTGGCCAGCCGGATCTACTCGGGCACCAACGAAATTCAGCGTACGCTGATTGCCAGCCTGCTCGGCCTGTGATCGCGGTTTGCCGCTGGCGGACGTTTGACGCATAATCCGGCGCTTGGCCGGAATCGTTGCTCCGGCGAGCGCCGAGGACTGTCGCATGCGCGCGTGGTTGGTTTCGCTAGGCAGGCTGGGGGCCGCGCTGCGCACGGCCTGGCTGGTGCTCGGCGTGGTGTTGATCTGGCTGCTGCTCGTCGAGGGAGCCGCGCGCGTGGTCCTGCACGTCAAGCGCGACCGCGATCGCGCGGCCATCGCGGCCAGCTCCGGATTTCGCGGAGCCGACTGGGCGCCGGACTACGTGGACGAACTTCTGGGAG
The DNA here is from genome assembly GCA_019694435.1 of Pirellulales bacterium. Lineage (NCBI taxonomy): Bacteria > Pseudomonadati > Planctomycetota > Planctomycetia > Pirellulales > Pirellulales bacterium. Next base: position 64,410 of record JAIBBZ010000017.1, on the reverse strand, counting down.
ACGTGGGCATCTCTTGGGAGCCCTACGTCTACTGGCGGTCGGCGCCACTCGACGGCCGGTACATTCACATCGGTCCCGATGGCCTGCGGCGGACGAAACCAGCCGCCGAGGACAACCCGCAGGCGCTGCGCGTCTGGATGTTTGGCGGCTCGACCGTCTGGGGATGGGGGGCCCGCGACGACCATACGATTCCTGCCAATCTGGCGGCTGCTTTGGCAGCCCAAGGCCGGCCGGCCGTGGTGACCAATTTCGGCCAGATCGGCTACGTCAGCACGCAGGACGCGCTGGCCTTGGAGATGGAGCTGCGCACCGGACGCAGGCCCGACGCGGTCGTGTTCCTTAACGGCTACAACGACCTCATGTCGGCGGTCCAGGAGTCGCGTGCTGGGATTCCGCAGAACGAAGCCAACCGCCGCCGGGAGCTCAACGCCGGGCTGACCGAGGCCCTGAAACTAGAGGCGCTCGATTCGGCCACGGTTTGGCTGGTGCGTGGGTTGCTCCGCCGCCTAGGGGCCGAACAGGACGCGCGCAGCCACTTCGACGGCGACGGCCGGCCCAAGCTTGCCGAACTCGGGGCAGACGTCGCCCGGATATACGCCGCGAACATAGCCTGGGTCGAAGCAGCGCGTCACCGCGCAGGATTCGAGGCGCTGTACTACTGGCAGCCCACCGCGTTCGACAAGCGTCAACTCGTGGGCGAAGAACAGGCCGCGGCCTCGGCGTGGCCGGTGCTCAAGGAACTGCTGGGGCACGTCCGCGGGCAGCTCGCGGCGAACGACGCCTTACGCGCCACTGCGCGATTCGCCGACTTAACGGCCATGTTTGATGACGTGCGGGATGCCGTCTATCTCGACTCTTGCCACTTCTCCGAACCGGGCAACGCGGTCGTCGCCGAGCGGATCGCTCGAGACCTCGGCGCGCGGCTCGCAGCGCCGGAAACACCGTCGCCCTAGTGCGAGCTGCGAACCGTCGTAAACAGCTTGTCGCGCGAACCGGTGTTGGGCCGCACGACGTGCAGGCGGCGCACGGTAGTGCTGGTCTCGGTGCCGAGATGATCACAGTAAATCGAGGTGTGCAGCGGCTCGCATTCGATGGCCACGACCATCGTCCAACGCTCGAACGAGGGTTCCAACAGGTGGGCCTCGTTCAGCGATCGCGCCGCCTCGATGGCCTCGTCGAAGCCGTATTCGCCGCTGGTGTCGGATTGATCTCGCCAAGAGCAGGTCGGCACGTCGAGCGGCGACTCGGGCTGCCAGCCCTCGGGCCAGTGGATGTGCACGAGTCGGTACGTAAGCGGCGTGCACACGCGATAGTGCGACCGGCCGCGAACTGGCGGCTCGAAGACCACGGCCCAGCGTTTGGGGCCGTCGTCAATCTCGCCGCGATTGAAGGCAATTACCTGTTCGAGTGCTTCTTCAATCGCGTCGTGACTGCCAATGTCCTCGATACAGCGCAGTCCGCCGGGCGAATCGTCCAGCGAATTGGGTTCCCAGCCGTCCGGACATTCGACGATCGACACGCGATAGTTGCGCTGTGTTTGCATTTCCCGACTCCGAGCCCGCTTCGTGCCTCATTCCCCTGCGACCCGTCCGGCAGCGTTCCAGGCCATGCCGGAGGTTCGCCTTAGTGTACGACGGCGCGCCGCGGCGGGCGATATGGCGGCCCGGTCGCTTCGGCCCACGGTGCCGGGGCCGAGAGAGATGCCGTGCGTACGCAGGCCCCTGGCGAGTGAGCGCCCGGCGGGGTAGATCAGGTGGTCGTCGCGCCGGCGGCCGCCCGGGCATTTTGGCCGTTGCTGTTCGGACCGTTTTTGTGGACCAGGAACTCGCCCACCTGGAGGTATTCCAGCCCCGAATTCTGCAAGACGAACAGGGCGTCCTCGGCGGTACGGCAGATCGGATACCCGTGCAGGTTGAACGACGTGTTGAGAATCACCGCGCGCCCGGTGCGGCGTTCGAATGCCTTGCAAATGTCGTACATCTCCGGATTCTGGTCGCGCCGCAACAACTGTGCCCGGCAGGTCAGATCGGCGTTGTGCACCGCCGCGATCAGGTCGCGGAAATTCTCCCGGGTGTCGAAGGTCATCATCATGTACGGGCTGGGCAGATTCTTTTCGTTGTGCAAGTACTCGTGTTGGCGCTCTTCGATGACCATCGGGGCGAACGGCATCCAGAAGTCGCGTTTCTTGACCATCCGGTTGATCACGCGCACCAGGTCCTGATTCTTCGGATCGCCGAGAATCGAACGATTTCCCAAGGCCCGGGCGCCGAACTCCATCCGCCCCGCACAACGGGCCACGGGATGCCCGGCGACGAGCAATTCGGCGACGGTCTCGGCCATGTTGGCGGGCTGCTCGAAATAGAAGCCCGACTTTTGCAGCGCGGCGCGGGTTTCCTCGACCTTGGGCTCGTCGCCCAGGTAGTAGTGCTTGATCGGCGGTACGGCTTCATCGCCGAACCGCTGGGCCGCTTCGAGGTAATAGGCGCCGATCGACAAGGTCTCGTCGCCGCACGAAGGGAAGCCCTGGAACGATTTGACCTCGGGCAGCTCGGCGATTTTCTTGTTCGCCTTGACGTTCATGAACACGCCGCCGCCGACGAGCACGTCCTGAACGCCGGTGGCCTTGACCGCGTTGGCGGTCCACTGGGTGAGCATCTCTTCGGTGAACTTCTGCAGGCCGGCGCAGATGTAGTCGAAACGCACGCCGCGCAGATCCGGTTCGAGCGCCGAGTAGTAGACGTCGTTCATCCGCCACCGGGCCTTGCGTTCGAAGCTCAGCCCGTCGGGCGAAATGCCCAGGTATTTGCGGAAGATCTTGGCCACTTCCTCGGTGCCGTGCTCCGAGGCGTAGGGAGCCATGCCCATCAGCTTGTATTCGTGCTCAAGGGGGATGAACCCCATGCCGAACGTGACCCACGAGTAAATCGCCCCGAGCGATTCGCCCCAGTGCGTGGCGGCGATCAACTCATGCTTGCCGCCGCCCATCACGCGGACCGTGGCGCACTGCTGGTCGCCGGCCCCGTCGCACGTCAGCACGAGGTATTGCTTGTCGGGCGAGGTCCGCAAACCGTAGTAGGCGGTCGCGCCGTGCGTGAGGTGGTGGTTGTGATACTGCAGCGGCACGTCGCCGAAGCCGACTTCGGTGAGGTGCTCGCGGAGTTTGCCCTGGCCGAAATCGGTACGCAACGCGGTCCAGATCGGCATGGCGACCCTTTGCCGGACGCGGCCCAGCATCGATTCCTGGCGGCGGTAGGAGTAGATGACGTCGTCGCGGCTGTGATACCGGCACAGCGCCTGGTTGCCGCCGTAGGCCATACCCAGCACGTCACGCTTGGTGGCGCCGACATAGTCGAGACAGGCCTGAATGGCGTGTTTGGGGAACCCCCAATAGTTCTTCTCGCCGCAGAGGCGTTCCTCCTGGATCGCGTAGATCAGCCCCGACTTGTCGCCGATGCTGGCGCTGGCATTGTGACCGGCATGCAAACCCAGGATGTATTCACCCACAACAGGCTCCCCCAAACGAAACCCGGAAAAAAACGTTTGCAGCGTGCGCTGCCAAAACCAGGACTCACGCAGCCGTCGCGGGCAACGGCGTCAACCGTCGGCACCGAATCCGGAATGACTCCGGCGAGCAGCCTGCTCGAAGCGGTACCCCGAATCCAGCGAGACGACGCGATCCGGAGAACGACCGACGGATGGAACGGAAACCGGCCATTTTGGCGTCCCTGACGCGCCTGTCCAGAGGGCAGAAGCGCCGCGAGTCCACTGGCCCGATACCTGTTCTGACCAAAACCGCTATCTTACTTGGCCTCCGACCGTGCGCCGCCGGGGCCGGAGCCTGTCGCCGCGAACAAATCGGCGTCGGAGCGCGGCACAGGCAAACCAATCGCTAACGCCGCGCGCACGACCGTTTGCGCCGCGATCGCTACGAACCGGACATTCGAAACATTCGCGCAAGCTGCTGGCAATCCGCAGCTTTCCCCTGGTGCGCATTGCTTGACAAGGTTCGCCCTGGCCTTGAAGCTAGCAAATTAGCCACGGGGCACCGATCGGCGCCGTAGACCTCGCTCCTCAACCGTCGGCTACGCGCCCCCCATTTCGGCGACGGCCTCCTTCAGGGGGCGGCCCTCTCCAGTCACTCCTGCACCGGCGATCATGGCGGCGATTCTCGGGATTTCGGCGTTTTATCACGATTCGGCGGCGGCCCTGGTCGTCGACGGGCGGATCGTAGCTGCCGCGCAGGAAGAGCGGTTCACCCGCAAGAAGCACGACTACGGCTTCCCCACGCATGCCATCGAATACTGTCTCGCCGAGGCAGGGCTCAAGGCTTCGGAACTCGACTGGGTTGGGTTTTACGACAAGCCGCTGTTGAAGTTCGAGCGGTTGTTGGAGACCTACCTGGCGTACGCCCCGGCCGGTTTCCGCTCGTTCTGCAAGGCCCTGCCGCTGTGGATTCGCGAGAAACTGTTCATGCCCCGGACGATGTCCGAAGGGCTCAAGGGAGAGTACAAGAAGCGATTCGTATTCGTCGAGCACCACGAGTCACATGCGGCCAGCGCGTTCTTCCCCTCGCCCTTCGACGAGGCCGCCATCCTCACGCTCGACGGCGTGGGCGAATGGGCGACGGCCAGTTTCGGCGTGGGCCGCGGCAATCGCATCGAGCTCACGCATCAACTCAGTTTTCCCCACTCGCTCGGCCTGCTGTACTCGGCCTTCACCTATTACACCGGCTTCAAGGTCAACAGCGGTGAATACAAGGTGATGGGCCTGGCACCCTACGGGACGCCGAGATTCGCGCCGTTGATCCTCGAACACCTGATCGACTTGAAGCTCGACGGGTCGTTCCGGATGGACATGTCGTATTTCAACTACTGTCAGGGACTGACGATGACCTCGGACAAGTTTCATCGCTTGTTCGGCGGTCCCCCGCGCGAGCCGGAATCGCGCGTCACGCAACGCGAAATGGATCTCGCCGCGTCGGTCCAGGCCGTGACCGAAGAAATCATGCTGCGTGCGGCCCGGCACGTGCAGACGACGACCGGCTGCCGGAACCTCGTGCTCGCCGGCGGCGTGGCGCTCAATTGCGTGGGAAACGGCCGCATTCTTCGCGACGGGCCGTTTGAGAACATCTGGATTCAACCGGCCGCGGGCGACGCCGGCGGGGCCCTGGGCGTGGCCGAGTTCATCCACTACCAGCTCCTCGACAACCCACGGCAAGCCTCGCCACGCGATGCCCAACAGGGCTCGCTGCTGGGCCCGCAATTCACGCGCACGCAAATCGAACGCTTCCTCCGCAAGGTCGACGCGCCCTACACGTACATTGAGGACGAAGACAAGCTCTGCGACGAAGTCGCCCGGCTGCTGGCGAGCGAAAAGGTCGTCGGCTGGCTGTCCGGCCGGATGGAGTTCGGTCCCCGTGCGCTCGGCGCCCGCAGCATCCTGGGCGATGCGCGCAGCGAGGCCATGCAGTCGACGATGAACTTGAAGATCAAGTTCCGCGAATCGTTCCGCCCGTTCGCCCCGGCCGTGTTGCAGGAAAAGGTGGACGAATACTTCGAAATGCGGCCGTTCGAGGACAGCCCTTACATGCTGCTCGTGGCCCCGGTGCGCGACGGAAAAAGGCTGCAAGTGAACGGCCGGGCCGACGGTCTCGAAGGTATCGAAAAGCTCAAGGTGCCCCGTAGCGTGGTGCCGGCCGTGACGCACGTCGATTACTCGGCCCGCGTCCAGACGGTCGACCTTGACCGGCACGGACGGTATTACAAGCTGCTCCGCGCGTTCGAACAGCAGACCGGCAGCCCCGTGCTGATCAACACCAGCTTCAACGTGCGAGGCGAGCCGATCGTCTGCACGCCCGAGGACGCCTATCGCTGCTTCCTGGGCAGCAACATGGACGTGCTCGTGCTCGAGAATTTCGTATTGAAGAAGGACGATCAGCGCCCGCTGAGCGAGGCCGAGGCCGAGGCCTACCTGGCCCAATTCCAACTGGACTAGCGCCGGGGTCTGCCCGCCGCACCTGCAATCGAACCGCCATGCATCAACTCAACTGGAACCCCTCGGACAAGACGCTCAGGGAATTTGCCGAGTTCGGCATGTTCCTCTTGGGCCTGGTGGCTGCGCCCTGGTCGCTGTATCGCGGCCATGAAACCACGGCCATCGTCTTCTGGGTCGCGGCGATCGCGCTGCGCGGGCTGGCGCTGATCAATCCGCAGTGGGTGAAATACCCCTTCCTGGGGCTAAGCCTGGTGACCTGGCCGATTGGCTTCGTGGTCTCCCACCTCGCCCTGGGCTTGATCTATTTTGGCATTTTCACCCCTGTGGCCCTGGTGTTCCGCCTGATCGGGCGAGATGCCTTGCGGCGCAAGCTCGACCGCTCGGCAGCCAGCTATTGGGAACCGTACAATCCCAATCGCGGTCCAGAGCGGTATCTGCGCCAGTTCTAGACTCACAGCCCTGACCAGGGCACACCCGACGATCCTCGTTTCCACGGCAGCAAACATGAGCCCTCAAGATCCAGGCAAGAAGTTCGAACAGATGGCCGACGAGGCGCAGCCCAGCTTGGCTGCCGAGTTCATCGACTTCTTGAAGCACAACAAGAAGTGGTGGCTGCTGCCGATCCTGCTCGTGGTGGGCCTGGTCGGCGTTCTGGCCATGTTTGCCGGCAGCGGCGCGGCCCCGTTCATCTACACGCTGTTCTAACGCGGCACTGGCGACCGGCGCAGCGGCCGTGCCCCGTGGCGCAGCCCAACGTACCTGGCGCGGTGCAGCAACACCCGGCAGCGCGTGCACCCCGCCGTGCGTGGCGATCGTATCGGTTTTGCGGCCGCCATGCTGGCATCCGGTGCGCGCCGTTGCTTGCCGCTCGGGGGAGCGAGGACTACATTGCGGGCTAACTTTTCTGGGTGCTCGTGCGTTGAACCACGCTTTCGTGACGCCGTGCACCGTGCTGTTCAGGGGTCGTCGTTCCAGGTGAGCTCGCGGCAATCATGCGGACTTTTCTCGTCACCGGCGGTGCAGGTTTCATCGGCTCACACATCGCAACGGCCCTGGTCGAGCGTGGCGACCGCGTGCGGGTGTTCGACGACTTCAGCACCGGTCATCGCCGCAACCTGGCCCACCTGGGCAACAAGATCGAGCTGGTCGAAGGCACGCTGACCGATCCGGCCGCCGTGCGCGGCGCCGTGGCCGGCATCGATTGCATCTTCCACGAGGCGGCCTTGGCGAGCGTGCCGCGCAGCGTCGAACGCCCTCTCGACACCAACGCAGCCTGCGTGACCGGCACGTTGTCGCTGATCGACGAGGCCCGCAAGGCGGGCGTGCGCCGGATCGTTTATGCAGCGTCGAGCAGCGCCTACGGCGATCAGCCGACCAGCTCGAAGCGCGAAAGCGATCTGCCCCGGCCGATCTCGCCGTATGGTGCCGCGAAGCTGGCCGGCGAGTTGTATTTGCAGGCGGCCTCGGCCACCTATGGCATCGAAACGGTGAGCCTGCGCTACTTCAACGTGTTCGGCCCGCGGCAAGATCCCGACAGCCAATATTCGGCCGTGATTCCACGGTTCATTACCGCGCTGTTAGCCGGCCGTCAGCCAGTGATTTACGGCGACGGACAACAGTCGCGCGACTTCACCTTCGTGGCGAACGTCGTTCACGGCAATCTCCTGGCGGCCGACGCTCCGAACGTCTCTGGCATGACGATCAATGTGGCCAATGGCCGCACGACGAACCTGTTGGAGCTGATTGGCGCGCTCAACGAGCTATTAGGCACGAAGGTCCAGCCGCTGCACGAACCGGCCCGGGCCGGCGATGTGCGCGAGAGCCTGGCCGACATCACGCTGGCGCGCAAGTACCTCGGCTACGAGCCCCAGGTCGGCTTTGAGGAAGGCCTGCGGCGGTCGATCAGCTACTACCGCGAGCTGGTCGGAGGGAAGAAATAGTCCCCCGGCGGCGACTCTGCCGCGGCGGCAGTGTAGCGGCCCGCAGCGGCGGATCTTCCGCCGTCAGTCATGAATTCCGCCGTGGCCGCCGTTATACTAGGCTGTTTTCCTGGCACCTGAGCCCGGCTCGTCGAAGCGTTTCCAGCCCCGGGCGAACCTTTCTCCGCACCCGCACCGCGCAATCCTATGTCTCAAGCACTTGAACAGGCGCTTCGCGAGAAGCGCGCCAAAATCGGCGTCGTGGGCCTTGGCTACGTGGGTCTGCCACTGATACAGGCCTTTACCAACGCTGGGTTCCGCACCCTCGGTTACGACGTCGATCAGAAGAAAGTCGACGCGCTGCTGCAGGGGAAGAGCTACATCGCGCACATCAAGTCGGAGTGGATCGCCGACTGCATTCGCAGCGAGAAATTCACGCCGACGGCAGACATGTCGCGGCTGGGAGAAGCCGACGCGGTGCTGATCTGCGTGCCGACGCCGCTGTCCGAGACGCGCGATCCCGATTTGAGCTATGTCGAGGGCACCGCCGAGCAGATCGCCAAGGCCTTACGGCCCGGGCAGCTGATCGTCCTGGAGAGCACGACGTATCCCGGCACGACGCGCGACGTGGTGCTGCCCATCCTGGAAAAGAGCGGTCTGAAGGCCGGCAAGGATTTCCACCTGGCCTATAGCCCCGAACGCGAAGACCCGGGCAACCCCCAGTTCGCCGCGAGCAACATTCCGAAAGTCGTCGGCGGCATCGACGCCACGAGCGCCCGTTTGGCCGAGCTGATGTACGGCGCGGCGGTCGTCCGCACCGTACCGGTCGGCAACTGTGAAGTGGCCGAGGCCTGCAAGATCCTGGAAAACACCTACCGCGCGATCAACATCGCCTTGGTCAACGAGCTGAAGGTGTTGTTCACGCGGATGGGGATCGACGTCTGGGAAGTGATCGACGCCGCCAAGACTAAGCCCTTCGGCTTCCAGGCGTTTTATCCCGGGCCGGGGCTCGGCGGGCACTGCATCCCGATCGACCCGTTCTATCTCACCTGGGTGGCGCGCAAATACGGGCAGAACACGAAGTTCATCGAGCTGGCCGGCGAGATCAATTCGTCGATGCCCGAATACGTCGTGGAACAGTGCATGGAGGTGCTCAACGCGCACGCCAAACCGCTGAAGGGAAGCAAGGTGGCGCTCTTGGGCGTCGCCTACAAGAAAGACGTCGACGACCCTCGCGAAAGCCCGTCGTTTGTGCTGATGGAAGGCCTGCTGGCGCGCGGGGCCGCATTGACCTATAACGACCCGCATGTGCCGAAGCTACCCAAGATGCGGGCCCACAACCTGCCGGCGATGGACAGCCAGGACCTCACGCCGGAGTATCTGGCTGCCCAGGACCTGGTGCTCATCGCCACGGATCACTCGGCCTACGATTACGACTTCATCGTCAAGCACGCGAAGTTGGTGATCGATACGCGCAACGCGACGAAGAACGTCACGCAGCACCGCGAGCGGATCCACAAGGCCTAAGCCGCGCGTGCCAGCACCGCGCATCGGGCTGACCGTCGGCCGCATTGGCGTTTACGCCGCCGGGAGCCGAGCGGTATCCTGCCGCGCAATCGGGCACCATCGCATTCCTGCGCGCACGGAGGCGCATGTCATGGCCACGGTTTCGCCACGTACCCCGGCGGCAATCGCCCTGGTCACAGTGCTGGCTGCTGTCAGTTCGATCCTGCCGGGGCCATCCGCGCAGGCACAATCGTGGCGGGCCGAGAATCGCGTCTATCGAGGCGACGAACGGAAGCCGATCAGCCACTCCGTCACCCTGGCTGAAGGCACGCAAATCTTCGACCAGCTAGTTGGCGAGGATCTGGCGACGGTTTACGACCAGGCCGGCAAACGCTGCACACTGCTCAACCCCGCCGGCGGCGTCCAAGTCGAGCTGAGTGCCGCGGAAGTCGCCGCGTTCGAACAGGGTCTCCGCACATGGTGCGGCCAGCAATCCGAGCCGGTGTTGCGATTCTTGGCCGACCCACGCTTCGAAGAGCGATTCGACGCGGAAGCGGGGCGACTTTCGCTCGAGCACCGCTGGCTGTCGTACCAGGCACAGGTAACCCCGGCACCGGCAGGCGTGACAGCCGCGGCTTATGTCGAATACACGAGCTTCCTCGCCCGAGTGAACGCCATGCTACATCCGGGTGGGCTGCCGCCGTTCGGGCGGCTGGCGCTCGATCGATCGCTGGCGGCGCATCGCGTGGTGGCCCAGTCGATCGAGCTGCGGTACACGGCGGGCACCGGCAAACAGGCGCGCACCGTCCGGCTGCGCAGCGAGCATGAGTTCTCCACCCAGCGCCTCGATGACGACGCTCAGCGCGTGCAAGGTCTGCGCCGGCAATTGGCGACGCTGCGCCGCGTTGGCTTCCCCGAATACCAGGCGAGCATTCAGCGCCAGGTGGCAAATCGTTAAGGTGCTACGCACCGTTTTGACTCCGCGGGCCCTGGGGCCAACAATGTCCGCGTGGGGGCCGGCGCTGTCGCCGGGGGGCCATTCAGCCACGGGGACGATTGCCGCATGGACCAGCGTCCGGAGTTTCTGGCCGCCTTGGGCTTGTTGCCGCCTTGCACGCCCGATGACGTTAAGCAGGCCTTTTTGCACAAGGTCAAAGCGGTGCATCCGGACCGCGGAGGCACGCGCGAACAATTCATCGCGCTGGAAGAGCATTACCAGCGGGCGCTGGAATATGCACAGTTTTTCGAAAGTCGGCGGCGTTGGATTGGTTCGGCCGTCGAGCGGTTCATCGTGCACGAGGCCTGCCTGGCCGACGTCGCGCGCTGGGGCGGCCACGTCGAGCTCGAACAGATCGACTGGTTGATCCACGAAATCGGTGAGGATTTCGCGCAGTTGCACGAGCGCATCGTCGGGATCGATCTATCGGCGCTGCCCGTGGGAGATGCCGAGTTGGAGACCCTGGCTCAGGAGCATCTTGCTTCGCTTTCGGCGCTGAGGCGGCTCGATCTGTCCGGAACCTTGGTCACCGACGAGGGCCTGGAAGTGCTGTTGCATTTTGTCAGCCTGCAACAAGTTGCCCTCGACGGCACCGACGTCGGTGGCGCCGTTCGGCAACTAGCAGAACTGCCGCGTCTCAACTGGCTGGGCGTTCGCGACACGCGCGTCGGCTGGCTCACGCTGCGGCACCTGAAAAAGGCCCTGCCCGACCTGGCGATCGGGCGTTAGCACGTGCGGCCCGCCCGGCGCCGGGTGTGTGGCGTCGCGCGGCCGGTTGGATTAGGATCGATCCCGCGCGGCGGCCAGGCGCCGTATCGAGCGCGAATCTTTGCAGAGGGAACAGGGAATATGAATCGGACCGTACTCACGCTTCCTGCGCCGTGCCGCGTTGTGGCCGTGGGCCTCGTGACGCTGGCATGCCTTGCCGTCGGCGCCGGACCGATCGTGGCCGCCGAATTGACCTTCGAGCAGGCCAACGACCGGGTCGTGATCCAGGTCGACGGCCAGCCCTTTGCGGAATACCTGACCAAGAGCGGGTCGAAGCCGATCGTCTGGCCGATTTTCGGTCCGCGGGGGCAGAAGATGACCAGGTCGTTCCCCATGGAAAAAGTCAAAGGCGAGAAGTTCGATCACGGCCATCACCGCTCGCTGTGGTTCACGCACGGCAGCGTCGACGGCGTCGACTTCTGGGCCGAGGGGCGCGGCAAGGGGCAAACCGTGCATCGCGAGTTCAAACGCGTCGAGCTGGCCGACGGCGCCGTGGTCGTCGAAACCGTCAACGACTGGGTCGATGCCGAGGGCAAAAAGCACCTCGAAGATCAGCGTGTGCTCGAGTTTCGTGCCGGTGATGATTGGCGCAGCATCGATTTCGACATCACGCTCCGCGCCGGCGACGCCGCGGTCGTGTTTGGCGACACGAAAGAAGGCACCCTGGGGCTGCGCGTCCCCACGGTGATGGACGTCGACGGTCGATTCCTGGACGAGAAGAAGTTTCGCCGCGAGCATGGCGACGAAGCGACGTTCACCGACCCGCTCGCTCGTCGCCTGGTCAACAGCCGTGGCCAGGCCGACGGCGAGGCCTGGGGCAAACCTGCCGAATGGGTCGACTACCAGGGCACCGTCGACGGACAACATGTCGGCGTCGCGATTCTCAATCACCCGTCGAGCTTCCGTTTCCCCACGTACTGGCACGTGCGGACCTATGGCCTGTTCGCGGCCAACCCGTTCGGCATTCGCGACTTCACCGGCGACGCAGCCGCGGATGGCTCCTACACGCTGCCGCCGGGCGAGTCGATCACGTTGCGCTATCGGTTCTTGTTCCACCTGGGCGAAGTCGAGCAGGGGCATGTCGCCGAGGCGTACGAGGAATACGCCAAGACACCGAAGTGACGCATCCGCGGCGCGCACGGAAGCAGCGCATTCGCTACCGCAGGGCGCCTTCGCTACAAGCGGCCTCGCGTCGGACCGCGCGCATCAGCGGCTGCAAGCACCCGTAAGACCAACTGCACCAAGCAGTACCGCGCACTAACACGAATCTTGCGCGTCAAATTTTTCGCAGCCCTCTTGGATTCGCCAAGCCAAGTAGCTTTCCCATTCTGCCGATAGCTATCTCTGGCGGCACCCACCCCACCCCCGCCGACCCATCGAGGTCAACTGGAATTGCATCCTTTGAGCATGTGCGAAGGAGCAGCCACCCTCATGCTGACCAGTTCTCCCGAACTGCACAACCTGGAACAACTCAGAACGTACGTCGTCGAAACGCTTAGCCAACACGATCAACTTGAACTCGGTGCCTTCCACCTGAGCGAACGCATTTTGGTTCGCGGAGGCCGGCCCTGTGGCATGTATTTCTGCCTGCATGGACCGCGTCAGGTGAAGTTCTCCGCGATCTGGGAAACCGATCGCAACACGATTCTGTTCTACGGCTCGACCGGAGAACGGTTTCAGAAGACGGTGCTTCGAGGCGCGCCGCAGCTCGCTGCGGCCGCGGCATGAAACTCCCAGAGCGACGGCTCGTGCTCTGCGAGGTGTGCACAAAACCAAAACACGCGCGGTGGCGACAAGCCGATGCGTCGCCGCGCAAGCAGCCGGATCGCTCATCGGCCAGCGGTTGGATTGCATCGCCCAGTACGCCGGGATGCTCGTCGACAGTGAGGTTGACGACGCCCCTGGGCTAAGTGTACATATATATACTATCATTCAACACGGAGGTGAATGCGATGTTGGTACTCTCGCGGAGGCAGAGCGAACGGATCAAATTGGGCGACTCGATCGTGGTCACCGTTGTCCGTGTTGCGGGCGACAAGGTGCGATTGGGCATCGAGGCTCCGGCCGACATGCTCGTGCTTCGCGCCGAGCTCGACGACGTCGAGTCGGCCCAGGCAATGTCGGTGGCTGCGAATCTGCCCGCCCGCTCGTAATCGGTCCGTCTGCCTGGCGCGGCGCTCGCGATCCGCGAAAATCCGAAAATCTTCCAGCCGGCCCGGGAAATCAGCTCCCGTGCCGGCTGTTCCTTTTCCCTCCCGGGGGGCCAAAGCGTTGGTGCCCATCTCGCAGTCCGTTGGCACCTCTGGGGGTCCTGCGTGCGAAACGGGGCGCTCGACCAATCTTGTCTGCGAAACTTGTTTGCGACATTGAACTTTGGACGTTCGACGGATCGCAAACCTTTGACAGCGCCCACCCGGTCGAGTAGTCTCAGTGGCGTTGCATCGTGGCAAGCGCCCGGCCGACGCGGACCATCGGCCAGGACTAAGCTTCGAGCAACCACGCCATCCGGTCCGCCACACCTACCCGAATCGATGCAGCAACCGGACTTGCGCATCGATTTTGCAGAGTTCACTCAACCAGGCACATGCGCGGCTGCGCTGACGCGCGCCCCCACGCGAGTTTGCGAATGGCTAAATTGTTTCATGCCGTGAATGCCATCAATTGGATGGAGAATCAACGATGATGGGACAGAGGATCTTGCAACGCGCCGTTCGACCCGGAGCGCTCGACCGGCGTGGATTTTTGACGGTGGGCGCCTTGGGCGGTCTGGGACTCACCCTCGGCGACTTGCTGCACATCAAGGCCGCGCGGGCTGACCAGAAGGCCTACGACTTTGTCGAGGCAAAGGCCAAGAGTGCAATCCACATCTTTCTGCCCGGTGGTATCGCCCATCAGGAAACGTTCGATCCGAAGCCGTACGCGCCCGTCGAATATCGCGGCGAGTTGGGCACGGTCCAGACGACAATTCCCGGCCAGGTGTTTTGCGACACGCTGCCCAACACGGCCCAGTTGGCCGACAAGCTGTGCGTCATCCGCTCGATGACCCACGGCGAAGCGGCGCACGAGCGCGGCACGCACAACATGTTTACCGGCTATCGGCCGAGCCCGGCGCTGGTGTTTCCCAGCATCGGCAGTGTGATCAGTCACGAGTATGGGCCGCGAAACAACCTGCCGCCTTATGTTTGCATCCCGAATCAGCCCAACGAGTTTGCCGGCACCGGCTATCTGAGTTCGTCGTTTGCCCCCTTCAGCCTGGGTTCGGACCCCGCCTCGAACGGTTTCCGCGTGCTCGATTTGAACCTGCCCGAGGGTGTCGACGATGCTCGCTTCGGCCGGCGCCGTTCGGCACTCGAGGCGGTGAACGACTATTTCGCCAAGCGCGAAAAGGCCGATTCGGTCGACGCGATGAACACGTTCTACGACCGGGCTTACAGCCTGATCAGCTCGCCGCAGGCCCGCGAGGCGTTTAATATCGACGCCGAACCTGCCGCGATTCGCGATGAATACGGTCGCCATGAAGCCGGCCAGCGGATGCTCATGGCGCGGCGGCTGGTGGCCGCAGGCGTGCGGCTTGTCACGCTGACCTACGGCGGCTGGGACATGCACAACTCGATCGCGTCGGGGATGCGTGGCCAGATGCCGGCCTTCGATCAGGCGTTTGCCACCCTGATTCGCGATCTCGACAGGAGCGGTCTATTGAGCGAGACGCTGGTGATGGTGTCGAGCGAATTCGGCCGCACGCCGAAGATCAACGGCACCGCCGGCCGCGATCACTGGCCGAAGGTATTCAGCGTGGTGCTCGCCGGTGGCGGCGTCAAACCGGGCACGATCTTCGGCAGCTCGAATTCGACGGCCAGCGAACCGGAGGACGACCCCATCGAGCCGGCCGACCTGTTCACCACGATTTACTACCAGATGGGCATCATTGCCGACAAAGAGCTGATGGCTCCCGGCAATCGCCCGATCGAGATTGTCGACGGCGGTAAGGTCCGCAAGAACCTGATCGTCTGACCCACACGCCTGAACTCGCGGGCACCGGCGCGCAGCGACGCCAACCGCGAGTCCTACCCACTTGAACGCTGCGCCGCCGGTGCTGGATGCGCCGCGCGTGATTCGGCGAATTGGCCCGGTCTCAATGTGCGCAGGAGCGCCACGGGCCCAATACGGCATGGTCGAGTCGCCGCACCGTCGCTGGGGCGATCGGTAGCGCGAACGGCAGTGCCCGTGGGGAATCGTGATGCACGTTCGCACGGCCTGTCAGGCAGCGGCGCTCGCCGCTGCATTGCAGTTCAGCGCTGCCTTCGTTTTCGCGGCCAGTCCGGCGCTGGGCTCGATCAGCCCCTGGGGCGCACAGCGCGGCACCCAAGTCGAAATCGCCTTCGGCGGGGCGCGCCTGGCCGACACGCAAGAGATCGTTCTCTACGAGCCGGGGATCCAGGTCGACAGCCTGCAGGCCGAGGACGGCGTGGTCCGGGCCAAGTTGACGATCGCCCCCGATTGCCGGCTTGGTCAACACGGCGTACGGCTGCGTACGGCCTCCGGCATCAGCAATCTGCGCACGTTCAGCATCGGCGCGATGCCCGAATTGCAAGAGACTGAGCCCAACAGCGATTACGAAGCGCCGCAGCAGATTCCGCTCAACGTGACCGTCAACGGCGTCGTTTTGTCCGAAGACGTCGATTACTTCGCCGTCGATTGCGCCAAGGGCCAGCGCCTGTCGGTCGAAATCGAAGGGATTCGCCTGGGGAATGTGTTCTTCGATCCCTATGTGGCCATCATGGACACCAAGCGGTTCGAGCTGAGCAACGCCGACGATTCGGCGCTGGTCTGGCAAGACGGCGTGGCGTCGCTGGTGGTCCCCGAGGACGGCCGTTACATCGTGCAGATCCGCGAAAGCTCGTACGGCGGCGACGGCAACTGCATGTATCGCGCACACATCGGCACGTACCCGCGCCCGACGGCCGTGCTGCCGGCCGGGGGCAAGCCGGGGCAAACGCTCGAAGTGCGCTGGCTGGGCGACGTGCTTGGCGAGCGCACCGAAAACGTAAAGCTGCCGGACGTGCTGTTGCCCAACTTCACGCTCACGACTCAGGACGGCAACGGCGTCTCGCCGTCGGGGCTGGTGTTCCGCCTGGGCAATCTCGACAACGCGCTGGAAACCGAACCGAACAACGGCCTCGGCGAGGCCACGCCCGTGACGGCGCCGATCGGCATCGGCGGCGTGATCGGCGCGGCCGGCGACGTCGATTGCTTCAAGTTCCACGCGACGGCCGGCCAGGCCTTCGATGTGCGAGTGTTTGCTCGGGGATTGCGTTCGCCGCTCGACCCGGTGTTGAACGTTTATCGCAGCGGCGGCGCAGGGATCGGCGGCAACGACGACAGCGCCGGGCCCGACAGCTACGTCCGGTTCACCGCGCCGGAAGAAGATGACTACGTCCTGGTGTTGAACGATCACCTCGGCAAGGGTGGCGTCAACTACGCCTATCGCATCGAAGTAACCCCGGTCACGCCCCTGTTGACGATGGGACTGCCGGAGCGGCAGCAATTCGTCGACATCGTGGCGCAAATTCCGAAGGGGAACCGTACCTCGTTCCTGGTGAGCGCCTCCCGCGCCGACTTTGGCGGCGATCTGGCGATTTCGCTGGCAGGCCTGCCCGCCGGCGTGTCGGCCGAAATCCCGTCGATGCCGGCTAATCAGACGATTGTGCCCGTGCTGTTGACCGCAGCAGATGACGCAGCAATGGCCGGTGGTCTGGTCGACGTCGTCGGCCGCCCCACGGACGCAAACCTGCAGAGCGTCGAGGGACACCTGGTGCAGATGACTTCGCTGGTGCGCGGTCAGAACAACATCCACGTGTGGCAGCATCCGACTTATCGCCTGGCCACGGCGGTCACCGAAGCCGCGCCGTTCAAACTCGAAATCGTGCAGCCACAGGTGCCGTTGGTGCGCGACGGCAACATGAATCTGAAAATCGTCGCCACGCGGGCCGAAGGTTTTACCGCGCCGATTTCTGTGTATCTGCTCTACGCGCCTTCCGGCGTCGGCGCCGCGGGTGGCATCGCGATTCCCGAGGGCCAGACCGAAGCGGTGATCCCGTTGAACGCCAACGGCGGCGCCGAGGTGCGGACCTGGAAGCTGCCCGTGTTGGGCGAGGCGACCGTGGGCAACGGCACCGTGCTGGTGTCGACGCAAATGGCCGACTTGACTGTCACCGAACCGTACCTGAGCTTCGCCTTCAACGGCGCGGCCGTCGAAAAAGGCCAGGAAACCGAGGTGGTGATCGCGGTGACCAAGAACAAGGATTTCGAGGGCGCGGCCACGGTCGAATTGCTCGGTCTGCCCAACGAAGTCACCGCCGAGCCGATTCAAATCACCAAGGATTCGACCGAAGCGATCTTCAAGGTCAAGACGACCGCCAACTCGCCGGTGGGGCGTCACAAGACGTTGCTCTGCCGCGCGGTGATCATGGCCAACGGCGAGCCCATCACGCACATGCTGGGCACCGGCGAATTGCGGATTGACGAACCGCTGCCACCGAAGGCCGACGCCGCACCGCAACCGGCCGCAGCCCCGATGCCCGAGGCCGCGCCGATGCCGATGGAGAAGCGTCTGACGCGGCTCGAGAAGCTGCGGCTGGATCGTGAACAAGCCAAGAAAAAGGCCGCCGAAGAACCGGCACCGGCGGAGCCCCCCGCCCCGGCCGACCCCCCTGCTGCACCCCAATAAACCTGCTGCAACCCCGCCGCTGGCCGGCGTAAAGGAACACGAACGTGGCCCGAATCAAATTCATCGCGTGCGCATGCGTCAGCGTCTTCGCCCTGGTGGCGACGACGCATGCCCAGGATCAGCCGTGGACGAAGCTCGAGGTCTTTCCGCCGGACGTCGCGCTCCACACCCAGCTCGATCGTCAGCAGTTGATCGTGCAAGCAACCCGCGCCGACGGCGTCACACAAGACGTGACGGCTGAAGCGCAATTCGCGCTGGCGCAGCCCGAATTTGCACGGCTCGATGGCCGCACGCTGTACCCGGTGGCCGACGGGCAAACGTCGCTCAAGGTCGAATTCGCCGGTATGGCGCATGAGATCCCCGTCGCAGTCGTCGGCGCCACGGCCGACCGGCCGATCAGCTTTCGCCTCGATGTGATGCCTGTCTTCATGCGGGCCGGCTGCAACACGGGAAGCTGCCACGGCGCGGCCCGCGGTAAGGACGGTTTCAACCTGTCGCTGTTCGGCTTCGATCCGGCGGGCGATCACCACCGTTTGACTCGGGAGATCGGCTTCCGCCGGATCAACCTCGCGGTGCCACAGGAGAGCCTGTTGTTGGAGAAATCCGTCGGCACCGTTCCGCACACGGGCGGTAAACGGTTCGAGGTTGGTTCGGAAATGTACCAGACGCTCGAACGCTGGCTCGCCGGTGGTGCGGCCAATGACCCCGGCGAGGTTCCGGCCGTCGTCTCGGTCGAACTGTTTCCGCGCCAGGCGGTCCTCGAAGGCGAAGGCGCCACGCAGCAGATGATCGTACGGGCCAAATACGCCGATGGCACGGACCGCGACGTCACGAGCCTGGCCTTGTTCCTGTCGAACAACGACAACTCGGCTGCGATCGACCCGAACGGCAAGATCACCGCGGCTGCACGGGGCGAGGCCTTCGTCATGGCCCGGTTTGCGACGCACACCGTCGGCAGCCAGGTGCTGGTCCTGCCGAAGGGATTGCAATACACGCCGCCGACCGAAACGCCGGTGAACTACATCGACGAGCTGGTCAACGCCAAGCTGCGCAAGCTCCGGATTCTGCCCAGCGAGATCTGCACCGACGAGGTGTTCCTGCGCCGGGCGACGCTCGATATCACCGGCCGGCTGCCGTCGGCTGAAGATTACCAGGCGTTTATGTCGGACCCGGCGTCCAACAAGCGGGCCTTGCTGGTCGACCGCTTGCTGGAGCGCAAGGAGTTTTCGGAGATCTGGGCACTGAAGTGGGCCGAGCTGTTGATGATCCGCTCGACGAACGAGGTCAGCTACAAATCGGCGTTTCTCTACAACAACTGGCTCACCGAACAGATTTCGTCGAACGTGCCGCTGAACAAGATGGTGCAGGACATGCTCAGCGCCACGGGCGGCACCTTTACCAGCCCGGCGACGAACTTCTATCAGATCGAGCGAAACACGCTGAAGCTGGCCGAAAACGTGGCGCAGGTGTTCATGGGCATTCGCACGCAGTGTGCCCAGTGCCACAACCATCCGTTCGATCGTTGGACGATGGACGATTACTACAGCTTCGCGGCGTTCTTCGCTCAGATCGGCCGCAAGACGGGAGAAGACTATCGCGAGACGATCGTCTTCAACGCCGGCGGCGGCGAAGTCACACATCTGGTGGGCGGACGCGTGATGGCGCCCAAGTTCCTCGGCGGACCGACGCCTGACGTGGCCGGCAAGGACCGCCGCGTGGTGCTGGCGCAATGGCTGGCGTCGCCTGAGAACCCCTATTTCGCCACCAGCATTGCCAACCGCGTGTGGCAGCACTTCTTCGGGGTCGGCATCGTCGAGCCGATCGACGATATCCGCGTCAGCAATCCGCCCAGCAACCCGGAGCTATTCGCCGAGCTGGGACACAAATTCACCGAGTACAACTACGACTTCAAGCAGCTCGTGCGCGACATCTGCAACTCGCAGACCTATCAACGTTCGACCCAGCGCAACGAGAGCAACGCCGGCGACGAGTTGAATTTCGCCCATTCGCGGATCCGGCGGATCAAGTCGGAGAACCTGCTGGATTGCATCAGCCAGGTCACCGGAACCAAGGACAAGTTCCAGGGGCTGCCACTGGGTGCCCGAGCCACACAGATCGCCGACGGTACGACGAGCACCTATTTCTTGACCACTTTCGGCCGCTCGAGCCGAGCCAGCGTGTGCACCTGCGAAGTGCGGACCGAGCCGACCTTGTCGCAGGCCCTGCACATGCTCAACGGCGACACGATCCAAGGCAAGATTCGCGGCGGCGGCTTGCTCAAGCAACTGCTCGACGCGGGCCGCACGCCCGAACAGGTGATCCAGGAGTTGTACGTCCGCAGCGTGAGCCGGCAGGCGACGCCCGAAGAAGTAACCAAGCTGAACGAGATCGTGGCCCAGGCCGGCGATCCGATGGCCGGCTTGGAGGACGTATTCTGGGCCATGCTCAATTCGCGCGAGTTTTTGTTCAACCATTAAGACAACGCGATCACGAAGGCAGCGACATACTGTGACAGGCAAACTGCAAGCGTGGCTGGTAGCGCTCGGCATGACGATGGCCGGTTTCACGCCGTCGGTCTGCGCCGATGAACCGGCGAAGATCAACTTCGAAGAGCATGTGAAGCCGATCTTTCGCGAGCACTGTTTCAGCTGCCACAACATGGACATGGCCAAGAGTGACCTGGCTTTGGACAACTTCTCGCGCATGATGCAGGGCGGCGCCAGCGGCGCGGTGGTCGAGCCGGGCGACCCGGACGCCTCGCGACTGTGGCTCCTTGTGGCGCATCAAGACACGCCCGAGATGCCGCCGAAACAAGACAAGCTGGCCGACGCCAAGCTGGAAATTATTAAGGCGTGGATCGCTGGCGGGGCGCTCGAAAACGCCGGCTCGACCGCCAAGATCAAGAAGAAGCCCAAGTTCGATCTGAAAGGCGGCGGCGGCTCGACGCGGCCCGATGGTCCGGCCATCCTGCCTGAAGGTTTGTCGCGGCAGCCGGTGGTCTATTCGCCGCGCGCAGCGGCCATTACAGCCCTGGCTGCCAGCCCTTGGGCACCGCTCGTGGCCGTGGCCGGGCAGAAGCAAATCGTCTTCTATCACAGCGAGACGTTTGAGCAACTGGGCGTATTGCCGTTTCCGGAAGGCATCCCCTACGTGCTCAAGTTCTCGCGGAACGGCTCGCTGTTGCTGGCCGGCGGCGGTCGTGGCGGGCACTCGGGCAAGGTCGTTGTGTTCGATGTGAAGACCGGTCAGCGCGTGTTCGAGGTCGGTGACGAATTGGACGTCGTGTTGGCCGCCGATATCAACGAGGATCACTCGCTGATCGCGTTGGGCGGGCCGGGGCGCGTGCTGCGCGTGTTCTCCACGGCCGACGGTTCGGTCGTCTACGAATCGCGCAAGCACACCGACTGGTTGTATGCCGTCGAGTTCAGCCCCGACGGCGTGCTCTTGGCTTCGGCCGATCGCAGCGGCGGCCTGTTCGTCTGGGAGGCCGACACCGGACGCGAATATCAGAATCTGCGCGGTCACGCGGGCGCCGTGAACGACGTCAGTTGGCGGGCCGATGGCAACCTGCTGGCCAGCGCGGGCGAAGACGGCAAGGTCTTTCTGTGGGAGATGGAAAACGGCACCGCCGTCAAGCAATGGGACGCTCACGGCGGCGGCACCTCGGCCGTGGAATATGCGCATGACGGTCGACTCGTTACGGTCGGTCGTGATCGCACCCCCAAGGTTTGGGACGGCAACGGGGCCTTGCAGCGCGCCTTCGACGCCTTGCCCGACGTCGCCTTGGAGGCCGTGTTTACGCACGACGATGCCCGGATCGTGGTGGGCGATTGGACCGGAGAGATTCGCGTCCTGCAGGCGGCAGAAGGGCAGATGCTGGCCACGCTCGCGGCGAATCCGCCCACGCTGGCGATGGTCGCCGAGGCCGCGGCCCAACGCGCAGCGGCCGCCCAGGCGGCCGCCGACCAGATCGCCGGCGAGATTGCCGGTGTGCAGTCCCAGGTGACCGCCGCCGCTGCCACGGCCGCTACGGCCGCCGCCGAAGCCGTGAGCGCTGCCAAGCGAGCGGAAGAGGCGGCCACCGCCTTGACAGCCGCGCAACAGGCGCTGACCGACAAGCAAGCCGCCGCCACCAAGGCCGCTGCCGACGCGCAAGCGGCCAGAGTCGCGGCAGAAGCGGCCGCGCAAGCCGCGGCGGCTGCCACGGCCGCGGCTCCCCAGGCCGCCGCAGGCAGCAGCTCGTAAACCGGCGATGCTTCCATCGCACGCGGACGCATGCAATGCCACCGTGGCGATCGTCCAATTCGCGCTTACGGGCGCACCACGGTTGGAATTGACCCCGCCGCTAGGGCAGGCCTACGATTCGCCCGCTCGGGGGTGAATTCTCCTACGGCACTTGCGCCGCTTTTCGCATGATGTCCCGCCGCACGCTGCTGTTGGCTGCCTTGGCGTCGGTATTCGGCGCCGCGCTGTTCGGCGGCGCCCTTGCAGGCGGGTTCTGGGCGCTTCGGCAACAGCCCGAGTTTTACGCCGCCTCGCTCCTGATCGACGAATCGCGCGCCAAACAGGCCAGCGATGACCTGTTGCGCCAAGTCGCCGCGGTGACGAGCGCAGCGCATCAGCGCGGCGCCTGGCAAGCCGTGTTTACGGCCGAGCAGATCAACGGCTGGCTGGCGTACGACGTGCGCAAGAACCATCCAAGGCTGTTGCCCAAGGCCTTTGGCCAGCCGCGGATCGCGATCGACAACGACCACGCCACGATCGCCTGCCGGTATCGCGACGGCAGCGTCGATACGGTGCTCTCGCTCGAAGTTCGGCTTTATCTGACACAGCCGGGGGAAGTGGCCTTGCAGGTTTGCCGGGCACGGGCCGGGTGGCTGCCTTTGCCCCTGGGAAAAGTTCTCGACGAGGTCGAAAAGGCCGCGGCCGAGGGCGGCTGGCGGCTCCGCTGGCTGCAATCCGACGGCCAGCCCGTCGCGGCCGTCCAAATCGTACCGAACGGTGAAGAATCGACCGAGCTCGTCCTTGAAGAAGCGGAAATCCGCGACGGCGCGCTGTGGGTCGCGGGCAGCTCGCGTGCGCCGGGGAGCACTCCGGCCTTGGCCACTCAGCCCGGCGAAAAGACCAACCGCCAGCGCTGAGATTCAGGGCCTTCGCGCTCCAGGCGAATCTCGCCGGAGAAACAAGCGCCGTCCAACCGCGCCGTCCAACGATCGGCCGTGCCGGCCAGCAGTTCGTAATGCCCTGCGTCGACTCGTGCGACGTGGCCGCGCCCCTGCGAGACGGGCCCCTCGTAGTCCAGGTAGGCCAGGCGATGGTCGGCCAGCGCCACGGCCATTTGCTCGGGCGCGTTAAGAGGCTCGCTCGACAGGGCCCACGTCTTGAGCACGCCTCGGTACTCGAACATCAGATCGACATGATCGGACCGCTCGGCGCCCGCAGGCATCGTATGCCGAAGAATCACGAACCGCGGCATCGACCCAGGTACTCCCGCGGCGGCTAGTCAACGAAGCTCAGTGCTGTGCCGCACGTAGAGCGGCAGCTCGCCAATCTGCTTGCCGTCGACATAGAACAGGTAAACGTGCTCGCCTTCGACCTGGCAAGCCAGCGTGGTGTCGAGAATCACGTTGACGCCTGCCTGACGCCGGGGCATCAAGACATTGGGCGTGGCAACCAATTGAATCGGCTGGCCCACCGGGTACGCCCCGCCCGACGGATCTTGCAGGCGTACCTGCAAGATGTGCGGCAGGTTGCACTCCTCCGGCTCCATACACACCTTGATGACCAGCGAGATGGGCCCGATGGTCGTCGGAAACTGCGCAATCTCGATCGTGTCGAAATCACCGGAAAACACGTGCAGTCGGCCTTCGTGTGCCTCGGCCCCGCGGGCCACGAAGGCAAATCCCAGTTTCATGCGCCACTTCCGCGTAGGAGGAAACCGCGAGGCTCAAGCCCGCCCCCGCATTCTAGCACAAGCGCCGTGACGCGCCCGGCCCGGCGATCGGCTACGGTTGAATCGTCGTCTGCTCCGACACGCTCGTACCCTGTGGTACAAGCCGGCTGGAAACCGTTGCGCGCACTTCGACCGCGCCTGGCTGCACTGCGCGCACGCGCAGACGGAAGTTGCGGACCTCTCCGGGCGCAAGCTGCGGAAGCGGTTGGAACCGCACGATCCGGCCTTCGATGCGATAGCCGGTCGGTCCGCCGGTGCCGATGGTGACCGGGGTCAATTGCGACGGCAAATCGATAGTCAGCACGACGTCCTGGTCGGGCGTTTGGCCAGGGTTGGTGACTTGCACGTCGTATTGCAACTCCTGGTTGATGGCGACGGGATCGTTGAGGTCGACAATCGACACCGTCGCGCCACTTTGCGCGGCGCCAACCGACAAGCACGCCTGCGCATCGGCTCGGACCCCTTCGGCCGCCGTGACGATCACGCGATTGCAGGCCTGAGCCACAGGTTGGTCGCAGCGGCAATGCACCTCGAGCTTCCGGGCCTCGCCCGGGCCGAGTTGCGGAATCCGCCACACCAGGTCTTGCCCGACCAGCTCGCGACCGGCCGTGGCCATCGTAGGCACCAGGCTGGGATCGTAGTTGTCGACGATTTTCACGTCGGTCAGCGGGACAGGACCACTGTTGGTCACGACGATGACGAACTCGGCCACTCCGCCGGCGGGGCGTTGGGTGGGTCCGGTCTTGGTGATTTGCACCCTGGCCTGACCCGCACTCGCCGTGCCGGGGGTCGTCGTGCCGGGCGGCGCAGCGGGCGAAGGCTGTCCTGGCGGTGGCTGTGTACTGCCCGCCGGCGGCGGAGGCGGCAAGGGGACGCCTGGCGCGGGCGACGTGACCGCAGTAACGCAGCCGCGCGCCGAGCCTGAGACCCCGCCCGCGCCGGTCACTTCGACCGTGTGGCAAAGCTGACCGGGTTGCGTCACGCGGAATCGCACCTGCACCGGAACCGATTGGCCGACGGCCAAGGTCCCCAGGGGACGTTCGATCGGGCTGGCCGACACTTCGTGCTGCAATCCGGCGTCAAACCGATCGACCAACAACAGATTTTCCAGCGGCGTCGCGCCGCGGTTGCTGACCAGGATGTCGAAGACCACGTCCTGACCGACGACCGCTTGCTGCGGTCCCGTCATGCTGACGTCGACTCCGGCGCCCATGATGGCCGTCGTCGCGCAGTTCTGCGCGGTGAGCCCGTCGGAGGTCTGCACGCTGGCACACACGTTGAAGCTCCCCGCCTGATCGGCGCGGAGCGAAAGATCGAGAGCGCGGCTTTCGCCAGGCTGCAAATCGCCCAACGACCATTGCACACGGTTGTCGGTTGGCGTCAGCGGAGGGCTGCTCGAGACAAACGTCAATCCGGCCGGCAGTTCGCTGATCACCGTCGCACCACGGGCGGCGATTGCGCCACGGTTGGCCACTTCGACACGGTAGCTGAGCGGGGTGCCTGCCGCGCCTTGCGGTGGACCGGTGACTTGAATCGAGATGTCCGGCGCGCTCCAAGACTTCGACGTCGTGCCCGCGGCAATGATTACCGGCGAGCCGCCGTTATCGACCGGGGGCCGGATAATCGTCACGTTGATCTGATTCGTGCCGGAGGCGGGCTGCGGCTGAAAGATCTCAGCGCTGCCTTGTCCGAGATCGTTCGTGGGCACCTCGATGCTCGGCGCGCCGTCCGGGGCAAACCCTGCGGACGGTCCGCCGGCAATCTCGTATTTCACTCGCCAGCCCTGGATCGGCGAGCCGGTCGACTGACGGGTAACCGTGGTTGTGAAGACGTGCCGCGTGCCGACGGGATTCGCCGCCGGCGGCGGAAACGCCCACAGCGCGTCGACCCACTCGATCGTGGCCGATTGATGATGCACATCCCAGCCGTAAACGTCGCGCGCATAGGCCGTCACATAGCTCGTGCCCTCGACCGGCGAGCTGACGCTGATCCACGACTGCCCGCGATAGACGATGATGTCGTCCGACGGCAGCGGTGTGCCGCGCGTCAGGGTCACGCCGCTGGTGGAGGTCACGGTGACGGCGCTGAGCGCATCGATCTTGCGCGGCCGGCGATCGCCCCACTTGAACATCCAGAAGCGATCGGCGCCGTCGACGCCCACGATGTGCCCCACGCCGCCCGCGTCGAGCATCCAATCGATGCGGCGGTCGGTTTGAAACGCCCCATTGATGCCCGTGACGCCGGCCACCAAGACCACCTCGGTCCCGACCGGCGCGAAGGAGCGTGGTGGCGCCAGAGCCAGTGCCACGGGCTGTCGTGAGCGCAATTTCGTCGGTGTTGGCGCCGGCACATTTGTCCGCCCGCTGGCCCCCGGTACCGGCAGACCAGGCAGCGCTCCTGCGGCTGCTGGAGCGGCCGGCGGCGTTACTGTCGCCGTCGGCGGCGGGACAGGGGCACCCGGCAGCGTGGCCCCTGGCGGCAAGGCAGGCGGAACCGCCGCGGCATTCGGGTCGGCCGGCGCCAGTGGCTGTGGAGCCGTGCCCGCGGCTCCGGCAGGCGGTGCGCCAAACGGATTGGCGGAAGCTGCGCCGGGCTGACCGGCGGGAGGCACATACGGTGGCGCGGTGAACGGCGGTGGCGCATAGGGCGCAGCCGGCGGATATTGTTGCGCCGCGTACGGCGCCACTTGAGCGATGGCGAGATTCTGGCGGCTGGGATCGATTGGGTTGACGCGCAGCTGCGCGCAGCCCGATGCGGCCAGCGCGCAGACCATGAGCGCATGCCGAACGGCACCCGAATACCGTGCTCGGGAAGCGGTTACCATGAGCCCATGGCTTCCCGCCCAGGGGGCTTCAGCATCTTCCGACTTTTCGTCCGGACCGTCGCGGGCGGCGTCAATGCCGCAAGGCGGAGTATCCCCGCCCCAGGCGGAGTCCACCTGCTGAAACGTAGCATGCGTTTGGTCAACACGTGGCCGGGATGCCACGTCGTGCGTTGACAAAACGCAACACCGCGAAGGAATTGGCGCCGGTGACTGCGGTCTTACCGGAGATGCGCCCGGCGCGGCGGCTGCGCAATCGGCCCACCACCGACAAAGCGCACAGCCATCGCGGCCGGCAGGCTCGGAGGAAGACGGCCGTTAGTTCCCGCCGGGCCCCTGCGATGTCGCCGCGGCGCTGGCCTGCTCGAGCGTGTCGAGCAGCTTGGTCGCGTCGTCGCGGTAGGCAAACGGCCCCGCCGCGGCCAACGCGTCTTTGAGCAACTGGCGCGAGCGGTCTTTGTTGCCGCGCGTCGATTCGATCACCGCGAGATAATATGCGGTGTCGGAAGAAACCTGCCGTACATCGTAGGCCTGGCGAATAAAGCGATAGGCCTGTTCGGTCTGGCCATTGCGATAGTGAGTCCAGGCCAAGGTCGCCATCGCCTCGCCGCGGCGAGGGTCACGCGCATCGACGCGATTGGCATTCAGCTGGGCCAGCTCAATCGCCTTTTTGCGTTTGGCTTCGTCGCCTTGCTCGCACAAGGCCAGGGCCAGTTGATTAGCCGCGGCAAAGCTGCCCGGCGATTGCGTCACGGCCGATTGCAACGGTTCTTCGGCCTTGGCAAACTCGCGCCGGTAGCGCAGCACGGTGCCCAGGATGATCTTGGCCTCGAGCATGTCGGGGGCCAATTGCAGGGCGCGGAAGGCGTGCGTGGCGGCGTTTTCCAAATGCTCAGGCTTGCCGGTCTGCCAGAGCCATTGCGCGATCGCCACATGCGTCTTGGGGTCATTGGGCGACCGCTTGGCGGCGAATTGGCGCCATTCATCGGCCTTGGCAGCATTGCCGGCCCGATCATACAACCGCGCGACCGCAACGCCCGGCGGCAGAAAGCGTTCGTCCTTGCCGTCGCCATACGCCGTTTCAAATTCCTTGAACGCCTCACTCGCCTTGTCGAGGCCAAACAACGCGATGCCCCGGTTGTAGCGGGCCACCGTGTCCGTGTTGTCAATTTCGAGGCACTTGTCGAGATACTTGAGCGCGGCATCCCACTGCTTGCGCACCAGCGCAACCTCTGCCTGCCCGCGCGCGGCACGTAAGACGAAGTCACGCTTTTTCTTCTCGTCGCCGCTGTAAGCGCCGGCAACATTGGCCGCCTTGGCGTAGACCAATTCGGCCTCGGTGACGCGACCTTCGCCAAACGCCAACCGAGCGATGATCAAGTACGCATCGGGATACGAGGGGTCGGTTTCGACCGCTTGCTCAAGCGCATCTCGGGCTTCGGCGAGCATGCCAGCCGTGACGCACAGCCGCGCGAACATCATGTCGGCCGGCGGCAGCGCCGGATGCTCTTTCGCAGCGATCTCCAACAGCGCCTTGGCGCCCTTGAAATCAGATTTCTTGAATCGCTCGATCGCGTCGTCGAGTTCTCGAATATCCGACTGCGTCGGCAGGCTGGCGACGCCGGGGTCGTTGATATCGATAGGGCCCGCGATCGCCAAACGCGGCGCCATCGAGCCGAGTGCCAGAATCATGGCAACGCGCAACAACCAACTGGCACATGTGCCCGGGCAACCGGCGAGTGGCAACTTCGTCATGGCATTTCCTGAGGGCTTGGACAGGGCAACGAGCCGCCGACGCGCAGGGCGAACTTGACCCCGAGCGCCTCGCGGTAACCGACAGGTCACGGCTTCGGGCCACCCCGTTCGTAGGATCAACAACGCATGCGACGCCTGCCCACGGACGCCCTTGCGCCCTACGCAGACTGGCGATCGCGCTTGCTAGGCCCGGTTTCGTTCCCCAACAACGGGCACAAAGCGACGTGAAGAGGTTGCGGAGATCCTCCGTACCCCAATTTCGCAGATTGAACGCCGAAGTCAAACCTCCAGTAACGCACCTCGGCGCGCGTATTCACCGCGTGCCACGGTGACGATTTTCCGATCTCCGAAACGATCGTTAAAGGCATGCTGAACGGACCGGGCGGCGGCGACTGCTTCCGATGAGCCCGGGGGTCACACTGCCGCAATCGTGGCACCCGGAAGGACGCTCTCGGTTTGGCAGCGCGAGACGCCAGACGGCCCCCACGCTCAGCCGTGTCCCCGGCGACGGACCCGCCGGGCGAGATCAAGGCACCTAAAAGAGTCGACCCGAACCCCTGGGAGTTGGTAGGCTTGGGCGATCCTGGAGGGTCGCACAACTCTGGAGGAAGTTGTCGGTCCCACAGGTCGGGGGAGATGCACGGTGCGGGACAGGCTTTAAATGCTGTTATACGGCCTGCGCCCGGCGTTGTCTGCGATGCCCGCGCGGCTGCCGGAACCGCCAGAACCTACGCTTTGTTACTGACTTCCGCCGTTGGACTTACGTTCTAACACACGGATCGTGGAGTTGACCACATGATGCGGTCTTTCGGCCCGCTGTTGCTTATCGCGAATTGCCTCGTTGTCTGCGCCGCCGCTCAGACTGCCGAGCCAGAATCGCGCAAGGCAGTTCATTCCGCGTTGGCGAGCCAGGAATCCTGGCTCGGCCAAGGGGCGAATGCAGACCGTTGGCGCGAGTTTCTCGACACGGCCGAGCTGCAGCGGCAGGTCGCCCAAGGGGCCGCCGCCGATCCGGTCGTCCTGTCGCAAATCTTGGGCAAGTACAGCGCCGGACTGAGCGGCCTGGAGAACCCCCGGTTCGCAGCGGTCCGCAGAGCACTAGCGGCCTGGCTCGACACCTTTCCCCGGATCGAATTGGGCCAGCTCGCGGAGCGGTTCGCCTCAGCAGAAGATCAGTTCGTTCCTACGACCGAAGCCGATGTCGAGCGTGCACGAAAGGCACTCGCCGATGCGGCCACGCGGCTCGATGCCTATCTGAGCCCCGGCGGAGAAAACGGGAGCAAATGGAAGGACTATCTCGAGTGGCACGCGCTCGAGGAGCAAATTGCGGCCGGCGCCAAGGCGGACCCCGCCGTCCTGGCCCGCTTGCTGCGGAACTACCGCAATGGATATGTCGGCCTGGAAATGCGCGTCTTCAGCGATGTGGCCGCCGCTTTGGAAACCTATTCTGACCGGGTGCAAAGTGCTCGGGTGGCCGATGCCCAGGCCGAATATGCGCAGGCCCGCAAGGTGATTGGCGACCGCCTGCGGAAGTATCTCGAATCGCCGAGCGGCGAAGGGTACGAGGACCTGTCCGAAGTTGTGGGCTTTTTCGAGCGTCGGCGTCACGCCCGCGGGCTGCTGAGCGAGATTCGCCGCCATTTCGGCCACGCCAACTTGTTCGTGCGCGTCTCCGAGCGCATCGTCAGCGCGGCCATGGCCGAACCGGTCTATGAAGTCACGCCGTTGAACGACTCGATTCTCGGCACCTCGATCCATGGCACCGGCGTGACCACCGGTGCGGTGCGCATCGACCTGGTGCCCTCGGACCAATATGCCGTGTTCGACGCCGTCTTCGAGGGGCAAACGCGTTCGCGCACCGTCGGCGTGAACGGGCCGGCCATCATCCATACGGCCGCCTGCACGAACTTTTCCGCCCTGCAGCCCATTTACCTCGACGCCGGCGGCCTGGCCACCCTGAGCGCCGATGCGCACGCACAGACCAACTCGACGACCCTGGGCATCGGTTCGACCAAGGGCCGACTGGTCGGAGGCATCGTACGGCGCGTGGCGACGAAGCGCGTGGCGAAGAGCAAAGGCGAGGCCGAATGGATTGGTGCCCGGCATGCGGAAAAACTATTGATTCCGCGGCTGGAGGAACGCGTTGCCGAATCGATTCTGAAAGCCAATCAGACTTACCGCGAACGGTTCCGCTACGCACTGGCCCGCCGGCATGCTCTCCCGGCCGTGCTTGATTTCCGTTCGTCGCACAACGCGCTGCTGATCGACTGGTTGCAACAAGGCCCGGGCTGGCTCGGCGCGCCCAGCCGCGGTCCGGCATTGCGGCGCGACGCGGACATCTCCGTGCGCCTGCACGAGACGATGATCAACAACCTGACTCAATCGGCGCTAGCCGGCGTTCGCCTGGACGAGGCGGAGATGCAGCGTTTGACCAAAGAGATCTACGGCGAGGTGCCCCGGCAGTTTGCCAGCAGCGAGGGGGAACAGCCCTGGTCGATTACGTTTGCCCGCCGCCGCCCGATCACGGTGCGTTTCGATGACGACCATGTGACCATCACCATCCGGGGCAGCCGCTACACCTCGGGCGAAACGGCCTACCAGGCCATGAACGTGACGACGGTCTATCGCGTCGAGCGTACCGGCGACCAGGTTTCGCTGGTCCGCCAGGGCGAAATCGACGTCTTGCCACCGGACTTCAAACCGGGTGACAAGCTCAGTTTGAAGGAAACGTCGCTCCGGCAGTTGCTCATCCGCCGTTTCGGCAAGATCTTCGAAGATCGCTACGATCTGGCGCAAGTTCCCATGACCGGTCGCCTGGCCGATGCAGGCGAACTGGCCGTGCTGGAATTCTCGCCGCAGGACGGATGGATGGCCACTAGTTGGCTGCTGGTGCCGAAGGGGTCGGGCAAGGCTCCGGCCCCCGCCGCGGCCGCATCTCCCTTCACGGGTGTGATCGGGTTGGCCCTGGGGCTGCCGCGCTAGATCGCCACGGCTGGGGACGGTTGACCCCACTCGCCAGGCGATAGAATGTCCCGGCACGCACTGTTCCATGTAGGACTCGCCTGGGCCGGAAACTCGCGATGAGCAATGCCGTTGATATCCGCTTCGATTGCCTGCCGCTGCGCAGCATCGGGCGATTGGACGTACCCGAGGACGCCTCGCCGAAGTTCCGGGAAAAGTGCGAACGCATTGCC
The DNA here is from genome assembly GCA_019694435.1 of Pirellulales bacterium. NCBI lineage: Bacteria > Pseudomonadati > Planctomycetota > Planctomycetia > Pirellulales > Pirellulales bacterium. The sequence continues at coordinate 32,776 of JAIBBZ010000017.1, read as the reverse complement.
GCGCACCTGGCACGGTATGGCACGCACAACAGCTATTACCTGCACAATGCCCGATGCGTGTTCCAGCTGACAAACAACGCGGCACTCGGCATGCTCGAGTTCCGCTTCGAGGGCACCTTGCTGACGGACAGCAGCGACGAAGCAACCAGTGCGGCCCACATCGACGTCGAACTGGTGCGTGAAACCTGTGAATGGCTGACCGAGCCGGCCGTGCAGTGGTTTCACGAGTCGGTACGCCGGGCCGTGATGGCCGAGTTCGACCGCTATATCGCCGCGGGCGATTTGGAGCAGACGCTCGCGCGCATGTCCAAGCTGCAAGCTGCCAGCGATGCCCAGGGCGGCTACCTGGGCATGTACCTCTAATCAGCGCCCGCGCGCCGCGCGCAACGGCCCGTTGGGCTGTACCGGCTTCCGCGCCGACTGCTAGCTGGCTCGACAGCGTGCTCCGACGCCAGCATTCGCCGCCGCCCTCGCAAGACGAGGGGTATGCGCGTTCTGCGAAAAGCTTGTCGGTCAGTTGAACCTTATCAATCGCGCGGATTTTTCCAAGTCTCGCGTCGGGGAGGTCGATATGAAGCCTGCCATTATTCCCGGTTGGAGGGAATGCGCAGAGTTTGCGGCCCCAGTGGCCGTGGCCATCCCTCCTCTCCTATGCAGGATGCGACTCAATGAGCCGGCAAGTGCAACGGAACGTCGCCTGGTTGCTCGTCACGGTAGCCTTCTTGACGGGCTGCCACCCCGTCCAGCCGGCCTACCTGTTCGAAGACGGCGACCTTTCGCACTACAAGGGCGTCGCCACGGAGATCGAGTACCCAGACGACCACACCTGCACGCTGGCCGAGGTCGAGGGCGCTCTGCCGCCGCTCACTTTGAGCAACGCCGATGCCCGCGAGATCTGGGATCTGCGTTTGGAAGAGGCCATTCAAATCACGCTAGCCAACAGCAAGGTCGTGCGCACGATCAACGGGCGTTCGGACCTGCCCAGCGACGTGCTGCTGCGTCTGGCCGACAGTTCGGTCACGGTCTACGGGCCGGCCTTGGTCGAGACCAACCCCATTCGCGGTGTGGAAGCCGCGCTCAGCGCGTTCGACGCCCAGTTACGAAGCAACGTGACCTGGCAGCGCAACGACCGGCCGGTGAACATCGGCGGGGTCGGTGGTTTGCTCTTCGCGCCGGTCTTCAAGCAAGACCTGGGCACCTTCCAGACCACTTTGCAAAAGATCAACGCCACGGGCGGTACGATGTCGTTCGCCCACAACGTGGCCTATGAGTGGAACAACAACCCGTCGCGGGCCATTCCCAGCGACTGGAACGTCAACTTCGAGGCCACGTTCCGCCAGCCGTTGTTGCAAGGCGCCGGCGTCGAGTTCAACCGCATCGCCGGTCCCAACGCTCAGCCGGGCTTCTTCTTCAGCAACGGTGTGATGATTGCCCGCATCAACATGGACGTTTCGCTGGCCGACTTCGAGCTCAGCATTCGCAACCTGGTCAGCGACGTCGAGATCTCCTACTGGGACTTGTACTTTGCCTATCGCCAATTGGACGCCGTGCTGGCCGGGCGCGACAGCGCGCTGGAAACCTGGCGCAAGGTTGCCGCGTTGCGCGACGAAGGCGCCAAGGGCGGCGAACTCGAAAACGAAGCCCAGGCCCGCGAACAGTACTACCTGTTCCGCGGCCAGGTCCAAGAGGCGCTGTCGCGGCTCTACGGCGTGGAAAACCGGCTCCGGTACTTGATGGGCCTGGCCGCCACCGACGGACGGTTGATTCGGCCCAGCGACGAACCGACCGTGGCCGAAGCGACCTTCGATTGGTACGAAATCCACTCCGAGGCCCTGACCCGCAGCGCGGAATTGCGCCGCCAGAAGTTCCGCGTCAAGCAGCGAGAACTGGAATTGGTCGCCTCGCGCAACTTCCTGCTGCCGCGGTTGGATGCCTTGGGAACATATCGCTGGATGGGCTTGGGCGACGACCTGATCGACCCGAACGGTAAGGGCTTCGGTGTGAACGAATCGAGCGGTAGCGCCGCCTTGCTAGGCACCGACGCCTACTCCACCCTGTTCGACGGCAACTTCGAGGAATGGCAATTGGGACTGCAATTGCAGGTTCCGATCGGCTTCCGCCAGGCCATGTCGTCGGTCCGCAATGCCCAGTTGCAACTGGCACGCGAGCGGGCCGTGTTGCAGGACCAGGAACTCGAGCTCTCGCACCTGTTGAGCGAAGCCAAACGGCAATTGGAGTTGACCTATGCCACGGCCGTCACCCAGTACAACCGCCGCGTGGCCGCGGTGGACGAAGTGCGGGCCGCACAGGTGCGATTCAACGTCGGTGCCGTGACGCTCGACCTGTTGCTCGACGCACAACGCCGGCTGGCCGATGCCGAAAGCGCTTACTTCCAGGCAATCACCGCCTACAACAAGGCGATTGCCCAGATGCACCTGCGCAAGGGCTCACTGCTCGAATACAACGGCGTTTACCTGGCCGAAGGTCCCTGGCCCGGCAAGGCCTACTTCGACGCACAGAAGCGTGCCCGCGAACGCGACGCGAGCTTCTACATGAACTACGGCTACACGCGTCCGTCGGTGATGAGCCGCGGCCCGTACCAGCAGATTGGCCCGAACGCCACGATCGGCGGTCCGCATCAGCCCGCCGAAGGCAGCTACGAAACGATCGTGCCCGGCGAACAGATGCAGCCCACCCCGGTCGAACCGACGAACGAGCCGCCGCTGCTGAACGGCTCGCCGATGGGCCGGCTGCCGCAGCCGGGCGTGCGTCGCGCGTCGGCCGAAATGCCGGTCGGCACGCAGCAATCATCGTTCAGTTGGGGTAAACTAGGACTCCCGGGAGAACAACCAGGAATCTCGCCGTCGGCCGACCCGGCCGTGCAGCCGGCCTCATTCAATCAGCCGCAGTTCGGGACACCGGCCGCGGCCGAGGCTCCGCAGCCGCTGAACCTTGGACCGCAAGCCATTCGGCCGTATGAATCTCGAGCGCGTGACGCGGCTGCTCCGACTGGTGCACCTGCTACAGGGTGGACGCGGCCATAACACGGCCTCGCTGGCGCTGGAATGCGGCGTCAGTCGCCGGACCATCTTTCGCGACCTCGATGTACTGCGGCAAGCGGGTGTCCCGCTGGTCTTCGACGACCGGTCGCAACATTACCGCATCCCTGAGCCATTTCTGCTGCCGGCGACGAGCTTCTCGCCACAGGAAGCGCTGGCCCTGATCCTGCTCTGCCAGCAGGCGGGCAATCACAAGGGCGTTCCGTTCCTGACCGCGGCCCAGAGTGCTGCGCTCAAACTGGAAAGCGTGTTTCCTGCGCGGCTGCGCGACTATCTGCAAGCCGTCAGCGGCGCGATCGACATCTCGCTCCCGCCGCGCAACCCGCTGACCACCGGGCAGGATCACTTCGACCAACTGGTCGCCGCCATTGCCGCGCGGCGGTGCGTGCGCATCGAGTACGACAGCCTGACCGAATGGACGCAGATCCGCACTAGGCTGAGCCCCTATCGCCTGATGTTCAGCCGCCGGAGCTGGTACATCATCGGCCGTTCGTCGCTGCATCGCGCCACGCGCACCTTCAACATCGGGCGTATCCTCCGGCTGGAAACCACCGACGATCGATACCAGGTGCCGCGAGGGTTCCATCTCGACCGCTATCTGCGCAACGCCTGGCACTTGATTCCCGAGCGGGGCAAGGACCAGGACGTCGTCATCCGGTTCCAGAAACAAGTGGCCCAAAACGTGGCCGAGGTGGCCTGGCACAAGACCCAGCGAGTCGCCTGGAACGAGGACGGCACGATGGATTTTCACGTGCGCGTCAGCGGGCTGCATGAGATCAGTTGGTGGATCCTGGGCTATGGCGATCAGGCCGAGGTGCTGCAGCCAAGTGCTTTGCGCGAGCTGATCGCGGGCCGAGTCCGGAAAATGGCCGAACACTACCGAATCGGCCGCGAACCGCCCCCCGATGCGCCGCGGCGGCGCAACGACCGTTGAGCGGCGGGGAATTGGCCCGGCGGCCTACTACGCCCCCGGCGAGGCCTCTTCTACAATGCGGCCGGGCTCCGTTCCTTTGCGGCTGTGGCAGGGCATGAATCGCGGTTGCTTTCTCTCGCTCGACGGCATCGACGGCGCCGGCAAAACGACGCAGCTCGAACTGCTCGTCGCGTGGCTGCGCTCGTTGGGCCACGACGTGCTCACCTGCCGTGATCCCGGCAGCACCGCCGTGGGCGAACAAATCCGCGCAATCCTGCTGTCGACCGACACCGTGGGGCTTTCGCGACGCGCGGAAATGCTGCTGTACATGGCGGCGCGGGCCCAATTGGTCGACGAACTGATTCGCCCAGCGCTGGCGGCCGGCCGCACGGTCATCTCCGACCGGTACCTGCTGGCGAATCTCGTCTACCAGGGATACGCCGGCGGGCTCGACGTCGAAGAGCTGCGCGAGATCGGTCGCGTGGCAACCGGAGGACTTGCGCCCGATTTGACGCTCGTGCTCGACCTGCCCGAAGACCTGTCGGCCGCGCGGATTGCCCAGCAGCGCTCGACCGACCGCATGGAACAGCAGGGCGACGATTTCCGGCGCCGGTTGCGTGCGGGATTTCGCGCCGAGGCTGATCACGATCCGGCGCGGATCGCCTGGATCGACGCGGCCGAATCGATCGACGCGGTCCACGCGGCGATTCGCGCGCAGGTCGCGAAGCTCCTGGCCCAACCGCCGTCCCGCCGCGCAGGAGCGACGCCGTGAGCTGGCAGGGAATTCGCGGCCAGGACTACGTCGTCGAACAGTTCCGTCGCGCGCTGGCCCAGGACAGCCTCGCCAGCACGTTTTTGTTCGTTGGCCCACCGGGCGTGGGCAAGCGGTCGTTTGCGTTGAAGCTGGCCCAAACGCTGCTGTGCCAGCGGCGGTCTCCCGAGGCGCTCGACCCCTGCGGCGAGTGCACCGGCTGCGTGCAGGTGCTATCGCGCTCGCATCCCGACTTGATGCTCGTGGCCAAACCGGCCGACAAGAGCAGCATTCCGCTGGACCTGCTGGTGGGGCCCGACGACAAGCGGATGCGCGAAGGTCTTTGCCACGACATCGCGCTGCGGCCGTTCATGGGGGGATACAAGGTCGCCGTGATCGACGACGCCGACGATTTGAATGTCGAAGGGGCGAATGCTCTGTTGAAGACGCTCGAAGAACCGCCGCCCCATTCGGTCATCATCCTGGTCGGCACTTCGGCCGAGAAACAGTTGCCGACGATCCGCTCGCGGAGCCAGATCGTGCGCTTTCGGCCCCTGACTGCGAGCGACGTCACGGCATTACTCGTCGCAGGCGGCCATGTTCCCGATCAGGCCACGGCCGAGCGCGTGGCCGCTTATGGCGAAGGCAGCCTGCAACTGGCGCTCGAATTGTGCGACGAAGAGCTATGGGAGTTTCGCCGCGAGTTGTTCGCGCTGCTCGTGGCCCCGCGACTCGACGCGCGGGCGGCGGTGGCGCAGTTCACCCAGTTCGTCGATGCCGCAGGCAAAGAGGCGCCGCTACGCCGCGCAAGGGCGCGGCGCGGCGTGATCTTTGCCTTGGAGTTGTTCCGGCAGTCGGTGCGCCAAGCGAGCGGCTCGACGCACGCGGGCGACCCGGAACTCGACGCGTCGCTGGCCACGCTCTTTCGCCACGGGCTCGACGTCGATACCGCGATGGCCGCGACCGAGCGTTGCCTGGCGACGCTCGAGCACATCGACCGAAACGCGAACCAGGCCAATTATATCGAGGCCTGGTTCGACGACCTGGCACAGATCCTGTCCGGACGGCGGCTGGTCTGGCAGGCCTGACGCCTGGCAGGCGCGACAGGTTCAGACTCCGTCAAACTCGCCCTGCAGGGTGGCAATCACCCGCCGTGGCGCGGTCGCGGTGTTCGCAGAGGTAGATGCCTTGCCAGATTCCCAGACAGAGCCGGCCGCCCCGCACCGGAATCGTCAGATTGGTATCGGTGAGTGCCGTCTTGACATGCGCGGGCATGTCGTCGGGGCCCTCGCAGGTGTGGCGATAGGGCGCGTCTTCCGGCGCCAGGCGATCGAGCGCTGCGGCCAAGTCGCGGGGAACGTCGGGGTCAGCGTTTTCGTTGAGTGTCAGCGATGCAGAGGTGTGCTGAATGAACACATGCAGCAGTCCCACGCGGCATCGCCCCAGTTCGGGTATCGCAGCCAGCACGCGTGGCGTGATCAAATGACAACCACGGCCGAGCCTTGGTAACTGAATTTCGGCCTGGTACCACGCCATGGCCCCCTCTCCCCGGCCCGGACAAATCGCAAATAACCCGCAGCAATGGGTAACCGGTAAGATATCATGGTCGCGGCCGAGGGGCCGCTGCGAGGTTGACACGTCTGGACCAGCGGAGAAACCAGCATGACCTGCGAGCATCTCAAACAGCTCTATCGCGTGTGCCAGCAACACGACCTGAAGCTGAGCAGTTCCGACCTGATCCGTCTGGTGTGCCCGCATTGCGGCGTCGAAGACGTGTGCCCCTCGGTGCTGACGCAGGAGTTCGACGCGCGTCATCAGACCGACGAGCCCGCTCCGAACGAGCCCACAGACGCTCGCCCCGCGCCGTCGTGAGTTGCCGCTTTGGCCCGTTCTTGGGTCAGAGGACTCGGTCAAGAAAAATGACCGCACAGCGGCTTTTCGGGTGCAACCAGCGGCGCGAGGTCCCGGCGCGGTAAACCTGAAGGTTTCTACGGATTTTCGCGGCAAACGGCGGTGTTTTCTGCTTGTGCGACAAAACGCCACTCGCCAATTTGCTTGACATTTGGGGCGTTCTGCTAAGAATCGGTTGTTTACCCCCTGGCGGCGACTGCCTCACTAAGCACACCGCTTTCGGACGGAAAGCCAGACCCACCGTGTCCGAAATTCGGCGTCGCCAACCAACCAGGCAACTCTGCTGACGCACTGCACGGCAGACCTTGCTGCGAGATCGTTTCTCACGGCAGGTCGTGTCAATCGCGTCCGAGTGCCGCACCGCACCTGCGGAAAGCGGCAGGATCGCCCCTGTGGCCGATCGCAGCGTTGATCGTTAGTCGTTTTGTGGGTCGGAGAGTTAACGCGATGCGGAATGTGTTTGAGGCCATTCAAGAGTGCGGGCACGATGAGGACTTTGTGCCGTCGGCTTCCGAGGATTTTTGCCCCACCGAGGCTCCGGCAGGTTCGCCGGACAAGATTGCGATTCTGGCGCGGCGGATCGAGCTGGGTCAGCCCCTGTGGCACCCGGAAGATCGCTCGGATTACACCGGCTTGACCGGCGTGGTCCGTCCTCGGGAGTAGGATCGCCGCGAGGGCCTGCCGCCGGCAGATCACGATCGGTCGCAACGGTCGCCCGTAAAACTGCAGCGAAACCACCGACGGCCGGAGTCGAGCGAGTGCTCGGCTCCGGCCGGTGTGTTTTGCTGGACTCCCTGGTTGGACTCCCGCTGCGGCCCGCCGGCGCTCGTCGCGCTCTTTGAGTCGGCGAGATTCTAAAGAAACCAACTGTCCGAAATCGCGCGTCACACGGCCGCGAAGCGCAGCAAAGCGTATTTTTTCTTGCCGGCTCGCAAGACGATCATCGTTTCGCTGGCCAGGTCGGCGGCCGTCACCCGGGCATCGATGTTCGCCACGCGGCGATTATTGACGTAGGCCCCCCCCTGTTGAATCGTGCGACGAGCCTCGCCCTTCGACGCAGCCAGGCCCGAATGGCACAGTACGTCGATCAGGCTGAATCCCTCGCCATCGAGCTGCGACCTTGAAAGCTCGCAGCTCGGGACGTCTGCAAAGATACCGACCAGTTCGACGTCGGACAGCTTGTCGATCTCGGCGCCGAAAAAGATCTCCGTCGCCTGCTGTGCCGTTTGCAGACCCGACTCGCCGTGGACCAGTCGGGTCAGCTCCTCGGCCAGCCGGCGCTGGCTGTCGCGAGCCTCGGGGGCTTCCGTGCGGCGCTTGTCGAGCGCCATGATCTCCGGTTCGGACAGATCAGTCAGCAACCGCAGGCACCGGCCCGCGTCGGAATCCTCGACGTTGATCCAGTACTGGAAGAACGCGTAGGGCGACGTGCGGTCGGCAGCCAGCCAGACCGTGCCCGACTCGGTCTTGCCCATCTTCGTGCCATCCGACTTGGTAAGCAGCGGCCAGGTGAGCCCGAAGAGCTGCTTGCCGTCCATGCGCCGAGCCAGGTCGATGCCGGCCGTGATGTTGCCCCATTGGTCGCTGCCGCCCAGTTGCAATTCGCAGCCGTACTGGCGATGCAGGTGCACGAAATCGAAGGCCTGCAGCAGCATGTAGCTGAACTCGGTGTAGCTCAGGCCCGCGTCGCTCCGTTCGAGCCGGGCTTTGACCGAATCCTTGGCCAGCATCACGTTGACCGGAAAGTTTTTGCCGACGTCGCGCAGGAAGTCGAGGTAACTGTAATTGCGCATCCAATCGAAGTTGTTCACCAGCCGCGCCGCGTTGGGGCCGGAAAAATCGAGAAACCGCTGAGCCTGCTGGCTGATCCCTGCGACGTTGGCCTCGAGCGCTTCGAGGGACAGCAAGTTGCGCTCTTCGCTCTTTCCGGTCGGATCGCCGATCATGCCCGTGGCCCCGCCGACGAGCAGCAGCGGGCGATGGCCCGCGCGCTGAAAACGCCGCAACGTCAACAGGCCAAGGAGCGACCCGACATGTAAGCTGTCCGCCGTGGGATCGAAACCGGCGTACAGCACGCGCGGCTGTTGGGCCAACCAATTGGGCAGCCCGGCGTCGTCGGTCATCTGATGGATCAAACCGCGCCAGCGGAGTTCGGCGAACAAGTCGGTCACGACAACAATCCCTGGAACTTCAAGAGGCCTGGAACTTCGAGACGCACGACGCCCTGCGCCGTCGGGCACGGCGTCAACGCCACAGGTCGTCGCCGGCGAACGGGTGGGCGGGCCCCGTGAGCTTCGGCTTGGGCAATGCCTTGAGGGCCTGCTCGGCCAGGCGCAAATCTTCCTGTGTCGTAATTTTCAGGTTGACGGGCGAGCCCGGCACGATGCTCACCGCATGTCCGGCGTGTTCCATCACCTGGGCGTCGTCGGTCATGTTCTGGCCTTGGCGCTGGGAGTAAGCGGCCAATAACAAGTCACGGCGAAACACCTGCGGCGTCTGGGCTTCCCAGAGCCCCTCGCGCGAGACGGTTTGCTCGATGACGTGCTGCGACGAGACGCGTTTCAGCGTGCCGGACACGGGAACGGCCAAGATGGCCGCGCCGGTCCTCACGGCCTCGGCAAACACGGCGTCGATCCAGACATCGGCCACGCACGGGCGGGCCGCGTCGTGCACGCAGACGTAATCGCACTCGGCGGGGACGCGCGCCAGGGCCCTCTCCACTGAATCGGCGCGTTCCTGTCCGCCCTCGATCAGTTGAATGCCGAGGATGGCCAGGTTCGCGGCGAATTTCGACTCGACGTATTCGCGGTCTTCCGGCGCGATCACCAGGCTGACTTGCTTGACGTCGTCGCGATTCAAAAATCGCTCGGCCGAATACATCCACACCGGCCGATTCGCCAACGGCGCAAACGGCTTCTTGTAGTTCTGGTCGCGAAACCGGCTGCTGCGGCCCGCGGCAGGCAAAATGACGGCGAATTTTGGCACGCGGGCAAGCCTCCTCGACGGGAATGCGCTTCGATTCTCGGCTTTCGCCAGGGTGCGTCAAGCCGCGGCGTGGGGCACGCTAGGCCAGCCGTGCGGCGACCAGTTCGGCCACATCTTTCACCGCGATGCCGGCCGCCTCGTCGTTCTTGCTCGCATCGTCCAGCATGGTCATGCAAAACGGGCAGCCGACGGCCACGGTCTTGGCTCCCGTCGCCTTGAGCTGCGCAAAACGCCGGAAATTGACCCGTTTGTCGATGTCCTCTTCCATCCACATCCGCCCGCCTCCGGCCCCGCAGCAGAAACCGTTGGGCCCGTGCTGCTCCGGCTCGACGATCGGCAATCGCTTATCGGCCACGGCGCCGAGCACGGCCCGGGGAGCGTCGGCGCCGCCGTTATGCCGCGACAGGTAACACGGATCGTGGAAGGTAACCGCCCCAGTTTCGGCACCCGGCGCAAACTGCAAGCGACCTGCCGCGAGTAAGTCGGCGATGAACTTCGTATGGTGTTCGACCTGCCAGTGGCCACCGTAATCGGGATATTCATTCGACAACGTATTGAAGCAATGTGCGCACGCGGTGACGATCCGCCGGCAACCGGTGGCGTTGATCGTTTCGACATTCGCCTGGGCTGCCTCGAGAAAGGTGAAATCGTCGCCCAGCCGCCGGGCCGGGTCGCCGGTGCATTGTTCGTGGCGCCCCAGGATGGCGAACTTGACGCCGGCTGCTTGCATGATTTGGGCCAACGCGCGGCTTACCTGTTGGTTCCGCCGATCGTAGCTTCCAGCACATCCGACCCAGAACAGCACCTCCGGGTTCGGCATTTCGTCGATCGTCGGGACGTCGAGCCCTGCGGCCCAGGCCGCGCGATCGGCCCGCGGCAAACCCCAAGGGTTACCCGTCGCCGCGATGCTGCGCAGCGCGCCCTGCGCACTGCCGAGCACATGCCCCTCGCCCACCAAGTGCCGGCGCAACTCAACGATCGCTCCCAGCTGATTGATCAGCACGGGGCATTGTCGCACGCACGCGCCGCACGTCGTACACGACCAGAGCGTCTCGGCCGAGATGACCGAATCGTGCAGCGACCCTTCGTGTTCGCCGGCCGCGGCCAGATCGAGAACGACACGCATCGGCGACAGCGGCTTCGCGGTATTCCAAGCGGGACAAGCCGTCTCGCATCGCCGGCATTGGGTGCAAGCATCGAAGCTGATCAGTTCGGCCTGGGTAAAGTCGGCCATCGTGCCGACCCCGACGCGACCTGTCTCTTCAACCTCCTCCAGGCTCACCGGCGAAAAATGGCCCGAGGCATGCTCGGGAGTGCGCGCAATGTGCATCGGAGCAATCAGAAAATGCAGCAGCTTGGTGTAGGGCACCAGCGCGATGAACCCAAACACCAGCAGCATGTGCAACCACCAGAACGCAAAGTGCGGGAGCACAGCGGCCTGTGGCGAGAAGCCTGCGCGGGCCCACGCCCCGGCGAGCGCCCAGCCGACGAACGAGACTTGCTCGAAATCAGGCCGCAGCGCCGCGATGCGCAACCCTTCGATGAGAAAACCGCTGATCCCGATCGCCATCAGCAACCAGAGAATCGCCGCATCGACCGGCGTGCTCGAAGGCCGCACTTGCGTCACTCCGGCACGGCGCGCCATCGCCATCGCCAGCGCCACGACGAACCCCAGCCCGAACAAGTCGAGCAGGCAGGAAAGCGTGAGATAGAAGGTCCCGTAGAAGAAATGGAAGACGCCGTAGTCTTCGAGGGCCACGCACACAGTACCGATGAACAGCACGATGAAGCCGTAGAACAGCAGCATGTGGCTGCTCCAGGCCCAGGGGATTCGCGCGATGCGCCGCTGCAAAAACACGTGGCGCAGCAAGCGTCGGCAGGCCGCCGAGAGATTCAGGGGCGCGGAAGTCTGCCTGCCGCGCCGCCAGACTTTGATGCGCCGCGATAGACCGTAGCCGAACACGGCCAACGACACCGCCAGGAGCACGTACATGGCGATCTTCGTCGGCAGGCCCACGTTCCAGAGAATGGGCCGCGTGATTTGCTCGGGGCTCATGGGCGGCGACTACGGGGTGCTTGCCGGCGGGTTTTCCGTCGGTGCTGCCTCCGCTCCGCCCATCTTGACCGGCTTGTACTCGTGATCGCGCTTGCGCAGCACCGTGGCCTCGATAATCTTGTCGGGCTTGGCGTTCGGTCGCCCCTCGGTGCGCTCGAGCAAGGGCAATACGTCCATCCCCTCGATGACCCGGCCAAACACCGTGTGCTTGCCGTTCAGGTGCGCCGTAGGCACGAACGTCAGGAAGAACTGCGAGCCGCCCGTGTCGCGACCGGCATGCGCCATGCTGAGCGAGCCGCGAAAATGATTGCGGTGATTCGGCTGGTAGCTTTCGCAGGCGATTTCGTAGCCGGGACCGCCCGAGCCGTCGCCCTTGGGATCGCCGCCTTGGGCCATGAAGTTGCCAATCACGCGGTGGAAGGTGAGCCCGTTGTAGAGGCCCGATTCGACCAGGCTGATAAAGTTGGCCACCGTGTTGGGGGCCTCGTTCTCGAACAACTCGATCGTGATGTCACCCTTGGTCGTTTTCAGCAGCACGCGCGGCAGGTCGTTCGCCGTGGCTTCGGCGGCGCGCAAGGCCTGCTCCTGCTTGCTCAACTCGCGGTATTCGGCAACCAGGCCCAAGTAATTCTTACCCAAGGGATTCAGCGCCCCGGCGGCTTCGCCTTCCTTGAGCAGCCGTTCGGCCTTGTCGTAATCGCCCAGCACAAACGCGGCGATGCCGGCCTCGTTGCACAGGGCCTTGTTCGGATAGTTGCCGTCGAACAAGATCTGCGCCACGCGATCGGCTTCTTCGTACCGATCGTCGGCCGCCGCGGCTGCCACGACCGACGCGAGGAAATTCGCACAATCGGCGTCCTCGTTCGGCGCGGCCTTGAATTCGGCTTCGGCGGCGGCCTGCAACTGCGGCGTCAGTTCGTTGCCCTGGGCCAGCGCCGCGTTGAACTCGGCCTCGACTCCCGGCCGCTCATCGGGCTTCGTGAGCTTGTACTTTTCCTGCAACGTGCGCAATTGGACGATCAGTTCCTTGAACTTGGCGAACAGCGCCTTGAAGTCGCCGCCCGGCGCAGCGGCAGGCTGGTCGGCCGGCGGTTGTTCGGCCGGCGTCTCAGCCGGTTGCTCGGCGGCCGGCGCCGGTTCGGCGGGCGGGGTCTCGGCAGGCGGGGTCTCGGCGGGCGGCGATTCGGCGGGAGGCTGGTCGGCCGGCGGATCGGTCGCAGCAGGCGTTTCGGGGGCCGGCGGGTCTTGAGCCGATGCGGCAGGAGTCGCTGCAACCCACCAGGCGAGTGCAACGGCGACGAGCAACCAACGATTCCAGCAAGAGCACGAGTTCGCGGCACGGGCAGACATCGAGGTATACACCTTGGAAAACGAGGACAAACCAAGCGACGAAGCGGCGTTAGGCTACCATAACGAAGAGCGAATTATAAGCGTCCAGCCGCGGCGGCGAAGTACTCGGCTCGCGGCCCGTCGCGGCAGCATCCCGAACGGTGGCCATGAAACGTAAATCTTCTGCTCGGCGACGAACCGCACCGGCCGAATCAAGCGGTAGCGAGATCCCCTTGCGGATCGTGGGGGGCGAATTCCGCGGCCGCAAACTCGCCTATAGCGGCGATCTGCGTACCAGACCGATGAAGGATCGCCTGCGCGAGGCCACCTTCAATCGCCTCGGAACGGCCGTACGCGGCAAATTGGCCCTCGATCTGTTTGCTGGGACCGGGGCGATGGGCCTGGAAGCTCTCAGCCGCGGCGCAACCAAGGCTCTGTTTCTCGAACTTCATCGGCCGACTGCCGAAGTGATCGAGCGCAATGCCGCAACGCTGGCGGTCGGCGCACGCACCGAGGTCATTGCGGCTGACACCTTTGCCTGGTTCGACCGTGCGGAGCTGCCGGCCGATCGTCCATGGCTGGTATTCGTGTGTCCCCCCTACGAGCTGTACCGTTCGCAGCCTGACTCGATGATCGCGCTGGTCGCAGGGCTCGTCGCTCGCGCGCCGGCCGACAGCCTGCTCGTGCTCGAAAGCGACCTGGACTGGGATTGGACGCGCATCCCCCGGTCCAGCGATTGGGATCGCCGGCCTTATCCGCCGTCGGTCATCGGCATCCTGGAGATCGAGCCGCGCAATCCATAAACTCGCTCCTCGGAGGTCCCTGCATGGACATCAAGAACATCGATCAGGTGCCGGCGTTTATCACGGCCGATGGTTCCGAGATTCGAGAACTGCTCGCGCATCGCAATTCCGTGATTCGTAACCAAAGCCTCGCCGAGGCTCGCCTTGCGCCCGGCCAATCGACTACGCCGCACTACCATCCCGCGACGGAAGAGATTTACTACCTGACCCGTGGCCTGGGGCGCATGCAGATCGGTCCAGAAGTGTGCGCGGTGGGCCCTGGCGATGCGATTGCAATTCCGCCCGGGGCTCCCCACATGATCACCAACATTGGCGACGAGACCCTGTGTTTCCTCTGCTGCTGTGCTCCCGCCTATGAGCACGTCGACACCGTCTTGCTCGACTCTATCCCCTCGGCCGGCTGATCTGGCCGGACTCCTTCCCGGGGCAGCGCACTCGGCTTGATGCCAGCGTGCATGCCGACCTAAGTGCAAGCGGCGACCCAACTAATACAGTCACCGCAATCACTTCATAACTCTCATTTCACTTAGAGCACGCAAGCTACCGATACCTGCTGTACTTCGAGAGTGCGCAATTTGGGAAAGCGCGCGCAGAATCGCCTTAATGGATTAGGGACTCTCATGGACCGTCCAAGGCAGACCCCTACCTGGCCATTTTTGAGCATTCTTGCCTGCTTGTTCATCCTTAGCCTGGGTGCGCCCCGGGGCTGGGAGAGCGTGGCCCGCAAGAACAGGGTAGGCCGTCTGTGGGCAGCCCGAGGCAGTTACGTGGCGGCGCCCGCGTCGCCCTCTGCGGCCGCCCCGGTCGTGGTGGTCCTGTCCGAACCCGTCGCGGCCGCCCCACCTCAGGCACCGCTACGTGCCGAGGTGGCCCCGATCGATCCGCCGGCCGCTCGGCAATGCTCGATCGAACCGCTGCCGGCGATTCCGGCCGACTCCCCCGCGCGTCCGGTCCAAGGCCCCGAGCCTGATCCCGCGCTGTTGGCATCGCGGACGACCCGCAAGTCGTATTCCGCGCCCAGCGAGCTGCAGGTCGATCCTCGGTTCGACTTGGACGTGTTGACCGAGCCCACCCCGACGCCAAGCCAGCCTGCCGCGACCGCCTCGGTCGCCGCGCCGCAAACTTGGCAAGAACCGGTCGCGCTCTTGCGGATGCTCGATCGGCTGGCTGCCGATGAGCACGCCGGGGTCTGGGCACTGCGGGCGAGCAGCCTGGTGCGCGAGGTCGTCGCCGGCCGCATGTCGACTGCGGACCGGGCGGCGGCGCTCGCCGCGCTGCGCGATGCTATGGCCGATGCGCAACGTCTCGCCACGCATGGGGCGACGGTCCCGACGGCCAGCCAACTGCACAGGGTCCGGCATGCCCTGGAGCGCCGGCTGGCTGTCTGGGACCTCGCCATGCGGGCCACGGCGGCAACCGAGTCGATCGCAGCGGTGCCCGACCCGGATCGGTTGGCGCTGGCGCTCACGGCCGTCGAGCGACAAACGGCCGGCAGCGTGCAGGGCAAAGATTGGCGTGCGTACCTGATGGTCGACGCGCTCGATCAATTGGCCTCGGGCCGCAGCTTGCCGGCCGACAAGCAGCGCGAACTCGCGGTCCGGGTGCTCGAACGGTTGGCCGCCAAGGGGCTGGGCAGCGACCAGCGGGCGTTCGTCAGCGCGGGTCCCCTGGCGGCGCTGGCGGCCGAACTGCGCCCCTGGGCCATGGAGCCGGTGCGCAGCGGCGATCTGCTGGCGAGCATCGAGCGCTACGAAGCCTCGGGCCTGACGAGCGATGCCGCCCGGCTGGCCAATGCCGCACAGGTGCTCGTCGCCTCGCAGTCGACCGAGGGGCTGGCACTCGGACGCCACCTGGAGAACAACTATCGCAACGCCAATCTGCGTGTAGCGCTGAGCGATGAGCTGCTGGCACGTTTCATTCCGAGCCAGCCGGTGATCGAGACCACGGTGCGCGACACGATCCTGGGCCTGCCCGTGCGTGGCCGCAGCACGATTTTTACGCGGATGAACGTGCGCCTCGAACCCGATCCGACTCGCTTGCGGCTGGCGCTGGAAGCGAGCGGCTCGATCTCGGCCCACACGGGTACGACCAGCGGTCCGGCGACGATCTACGCGAACAGCAATTCGGTGTACACGGTGCGGCAATTGTTGGCCCTCGGACCGCAGGGTCTGGAAATCGACGAACCACGGGCCACGGCCAACACGGAAGTCCGGCTGCGCGACGTCCGGACGGACTTCGACAACGTGCCCTTCATGGGCATGTTCGCTCAGCGCATCGCCCGGAATCGCCAGGCGGAAAGCACGCCGGCCGCCCGGCGCGAGTCGGAGCGCAAGATTGCCCAGCAGGCGGCCTCGCGCATCCAGCGCGAAGCGGGCGACAAAGTCCGCGCCGCCAGCGCGCGATTCCATCACGAAGTGTTCGACACGCTCGTCGAACTGGGCCTGGACCCGCAAATTGTCGAAATGCAGACGACCGAGCATCGGCTCGTGGCCCGGGCACGGCTGGCCGGCATCGAGCAATTGGCCGCGCATACGCCGCGTCCGCAGGCGCCCAGCGACAGCCTAGCGAGCGTGCAGATCCACCAATCGGCGTTGAACAACCTGCTCGAACAGCTCGACCTGGCCGGCCGGCAGATGAGCCTGGCCGAAGCCTATGCTCAGATCCGGGCGAAATTGAATCGCCCCGCCAAGCCGGCGCCCGCCGATCTGCGCGACGACGTCACGGTGCGGTTCGCGACGAACGACGCCCTGAACGTCCGCTGCGACGACGGCCTGTTGCGGCTTTCGTTGTCGATTGCCGAAATGAAGGCCGACGGACATGCCTGGCGCAATTTCACCGTGCTGGTCGATTATCGCCCGAGCCTCGATCGCGCCGAGCCCGCGCTGGTGCGTGAAGGTGTCGTGCGGTTGGCCGGTCCGCGGCTGTCGACCAAATCGCAGGTGGCCCTGCGCGGCGTGTTCAGCAAGATCTTCGCCAAGGATCGCACGATCAGCCTGTGGCCCGCGCAACTGAGCGAAGACCCGCGTCTCGACGGCCTGACCCTGACGCAGTTCGTCGTGACCGACGGCTGGTTGGGCGCCGCCTTGGGGCCGCAACGGAAGCTCGCGCCGGCCGTCATGGCGAGTCGCCAGCCGGCGGGCAACTAAAGCACCGCACGCCGGGCTAAGGGCCCAGCAAGTCGGCCAGCTCGATCGGGGCCGAGCGGCGATCGACGACCGTACGCAGCGCGGCCATCGACGTGCTCGCCAACAAACGCGCACGTACCAGTCGCGATGATTCGGCCGCCACGTTGACCTCGTCGAGTTGTGCGAGCGCGGCTGTCAGGCCGACTTGTTTCGCCGCGTTGACTTCACGGGACGAATCGAGCGTGAATCGGGCAAAGGCACCCAGACCAGCCCGCGCGGACGCCACCTGGCGGCGTGCCGATTCGACGACGGAAGCCGCCTGGGCGATGTTCCCGCTGGCCAGGTTGAGCGAACCGCCAGTAGCCAACTCGGCCAAGCGCGCGGCGGTACTGCCCAGCGACGTGCGGCTGACCACCGGCAGATCGAGCCGGGCGGTCTGGTCGGCTCGGGCCGCCAGCACATAGGTCAAACCGTCGCCGAGCGAGCCGTCGAGCAGGTTGACGCCGTTGAATTCGGTGGTCCGGCCGATGCGGTCGATCGCGTCGATGGCGGCATCGACCTCGATTTGCAGCGCTGCGCGTTCGTCCTCGCTGATGGTATCGCCGGCGGCGCTGACGACGTGCCCATCGATCCGCCGCAGCAGCTCGCCGACCTGCGCCAGCGCGCTGTCGGCCACGTCGACGACCGCCCCGGCCGAGTCGGTGCCGTGGTCCGCGGCCTCGAGGGCCGAAAGCTCGTCTTCGATCTGCGTCACGGCGATCAGTCCCGCCGGGTCGTCGGCGGCCGAGTTGATGCGTCTCAAACTCGCCAGCCGTAGCGTCACGGCGCTCATTTCGCCGACCGCGTCATTCAGGTTCTGGATGGCCCTGACTTGCACGCCCGACAAGCCCAACATGCCTTAGCTTCTCACGATTGGGGCGAACACACGTTGCGGGCCGGCTCCGAACGGAGCATGGGTGACAGGCGCCCGCAGATTCGCCACGCAAGCATAGCTTGCGACATGGCCGGCACCTTCAAAGCCTCAGCGCCTGCGGAAGGCGAGGGGTCGCGGTCGTGCTAGTCGCACCGGCCAAATCGCGGTAGGCTTGCCAGGTGTCGCATCGGTGTTGTGTTTGGGCATCGTGGTCGTGAGGCATAGCGGCAGAGTGATGGCTTTTCGCGTCGATCTCGATATCTTTCGCGGCCCCCTCGACTTGCTGCTCTACCTGGTGCGCAAGCACGAGGTAGAAATCACGGATATCCCGGTCGCCTTGATCGCCGAGCAGTACCTGGCCTATCTCGAAGTGCTCAAGTTACTCGACGTCAACGCGGTCGGCGATTTCCTCGAAATGGCCAGCACGCTGATCGAAATCAAATCGCGGATGGTGCTGCCGCACGCAGAAGAGGAAGAAACGCCGATCGAGGACCCGCGGCAAGAGCTGGTGCGGCAGTTGCTCGAGTACAAGCGGTTCAAAGACGCCGCGAGCCTGCTCGACGAGCGGAGCCGGCAATGGCAGGAACGCTTTGCCCGCAGCGCCCACGATGCGCCGCGCGGCCGCGATTGGGCCAATGAGCCTCTCAAAGAAGTCGAGCTCTGGGACCTGGTCAGCGCCCTGGCCCGGATGATTCGCGACAGCCAGACGTCGCAGCCCTCGAACATCATCTACGACGAGACGCCGATCCATGTGTTCATGGGCCGCATCCATCAGCGACTGTTAGCCGAACGCCAAGTATCGCTGGCCGACCTGTTCGAACAGGGAATGCACAAATCGACCTTGATCGGCATCTTTCTGGCGATCCTCGAATTGGTGCGGCACCACGACGTACGGGCGGAACAGGACCAGCTATTCGGCAACATCTGGCTGTTGCCCGGTGAACGCACCGGCGCGACGCTGGATTTGAGCGCGGCGGACAACTACCAGCCGCCCCCGGTCGCCGATGCTCCGGACCCCACGGCCGATACGGAAGACGAGCCCTTGGCCGAAGAACCGCCGGTTGAGTCCGACTCTTGACTCGCCACCCCCGTTGTCCCGGCATCGCGCTCGTCTAAACTGGGTGGTTTGCTCGCCGGGCAGGGGGTGTCTGGCAATCTCGCGAACGGGCGATGACCGCTCGCAAGTTCCTCCTTCAGGCGAGCTGGTTTGCGGTCGCCGCTGTGCCCACGATGATACAAAACCTGCCCGTCAAGACGCTCGAGCACAAGGGACTGACCATCGAAGGTTATTCCCGCGCGGCCGTGCAGACCTATTGGCGGCTGCCCGAATTGAAGCTCGGTTTCGATCTCGGCGGGCAGCCCTGGGCTTTCATGGGCACGCAAACGTGGTTCGTGAGCCATGCCCACCTCGATCATATCGCGGCCCTGCCCGTCTATATCGCCCGGCGGCGGATGATGAAGATGGAGCCGCCGGTCATCTACTTGCCCGAGTCGACGGTCGAACACGTCGAGCGGATCTTGCGACTGTTCACCCGGCTGGACCGCGGCCGGATGCCATGCCAACTCGTGCCGACCAAGCCCGGCGACGAGATCGAACTGTCGCGCGAGCACGTGGTGTCGGTTTCCGAAACGCGCCATACGGTCCCCTCGCTGGGATTCGTCGTATGGGAACGTCGGCGCAAGCTGAAGACGGAGTACCAAGGGCTCGCCGGCGAGCAGATTCGCGACCTGCGGCTCTCGGGCGTCGACGTGACCGAAGAACGCCGCGTGCCGATCGTGGCCTACGTCGGCGATAGCGCACCGGCCGGACTCGACAACTGTCCCGCGATGTTCGAAGCTCAAATCCTGATCACCGAGCTGACATTTGTCGCGCCCGGCCATCGCAAGGAAAAGATCCACCGTTTCGGCCATATGCATCTCGACGACCTGATCGAACGCCGGGACCGGTTCAAGAACGAGTTGATCGTCGCGTCGCACTTCAGCACCCGGTACCATCAAAAGCAGATTCGTGAGATCGTGGGCCGGGCCCTGCCCGACATGCTGGGCGGCCGGCTGCATCTTTGGCTGTGAGGTGCCCCGATGGCCGCTGTGACGAGCCCGTTCTCCGGTCCCCCGATCCAGCGAAGACAGTGGCTCAAGCAGGCCACACTGCTGGCTGCGGGGGCGAGCCTTTCGCTCTGGCGACGTGCGGCGGCTGCCGCGACGCCCGCTAACGGCTTCGTCGACGTCCACACGCATCTGGGCCGCACGTGGAATTCGACCGAAGTGCTGTCGGCCGAGGCCTTGCTACGCTGGATGGACGCGCACGAGATCGCGCAAGCGGTCGTCTTGCCGCTGGTCTCGCCCGAGGCGTCGAGTTTTCCGTTGTCGACCGATTTCGTCTTGGCTCAGACACAGCCCTACCGCGAGCGGCTGATTCCCTTCTGCTCGGTCGATCCGCGCACCAGTTACAGCGGCGGACAGCGCGGTCTGAACGAGATGCTGAAACGCTATGCCGAGGCCGGGGCCAAAGGATTTGGCGAGCACAAACCAGGCGTGCGAATCGATGATCCACGCAATCTGCGGCTCTACGAAGCCTGCTCCGAAGTCGGGTTGCCCGTGCTGTTCCACCTCGACAACGAACGCAACCTCGACGAGCCCGGTTTGCCGGGCCTGGCCCGCGTCTTGGCGCAGTTTCCAAATGCGACGTTCATCGGCCACGGCCCGGGCTGGTGGGCGTCGATCTCAGGGCAGGTAACCCAGGCCGATCTGGGCGGTTACCCAACGGGCACCGTCGCACCGGGCGGAGCGATCGACGCTTTGATGGACAAACACCCCAACTTGTATGGCGATCTGTCGGCCGGCAGCGGCGCCCGGGCCATCGAGCGCGACGCAACGTTCGGCCGTGAATTCCTGGTTCGCCGCGCCGACCGACTGCTCTTCGGTACCGATTACCTTTCGCCGGGGCAGGAGGTCCCGCAATTCGATTTGCTGGCCCGCATCGACGTCCCCGAGGACGTGCGCGCCAAGATCAGTCGTGAAAACGCGCGCCGGCTGTTGCAGTTGAATTCGTGATGACCCATCCGTTGACGGCCACGCCCGAGCCGCGGGCAGCCTATGTGCACGTGCCGTTCTGCGTGCATCGTTGCGGCTACTGCAATTTCACGGTCGTCGCCGCGCGGGACGATCTGATCGAACCGTATCTCGACGCCTTGCAGATCGAATTGCAGGCGCTCGAGCAACCACGGACAGTCGCGACGCTGTTTCTCGGCGGTGGCACGCCGACGCGGCTGCCACCCGAGCCGTTAGAACGGTTGTTGCGCTTGGTGACGCAATGGTTTGTCTTGGCCCCTGGGGGCGAATTCTCGGTCGAGGCCAACCCCGGCGATCTCGACCGGCCGCGCGCGGATGTGCTCGCTGCCGCGGGAGTGAACCGCGTCAGCCTAGGCGTGCAATCGTTTCGAATCGAAAAACTGCAGACACTCGAACGTGACCACACGGCCGCAGACATCGGCCGCAGCGTCGAGCTGGCCAGGGGGTTCGCCAGGAGCGTCGCAATCGACCTGATCTTCGCCGCGCCAGGCGAATCGCTGAATGATTGGCAACACGATCTGGCCGAAGCCGTGACCCTGCCGGTCGATCATGTCTCGACCTACGGACTGACCTACGAAAAGGGCACGAGATTCTGGTCAAGACGCGAACACGGCGCGCTCGTGGAACGCGACGAAGAGACCCAGCGATCGATGTACCTGGCCGCGATCGATCGGTTGGCCGACGCCGGGTTCGAACACTACGAAATCTCAAACTTTGCCCGGCCAGGTCATCGCTGCCGGCACAACGAGGTGTACTGGGCCGGGGCCAGTTACTGGGCCGCAGGCCCCGGCGCCGCGCGCTATGTCGCCGGACGCCGCGAGGTGAATCACCGCAGCACCACGAACTGGATCAAACGACTTCGGGCAGGCGAATCGCCGGTGGCCGAACGCGAAACGCTGGGCAGCGAAGACCGTGCCCGCGAAGCCCTGGTGCTCGGGCTGCGACGCGTCGAGGGCATCGAGCGCGCCAGTTTCGCGGCGCAATGGGGCTTTGAAATCGACGAGCTGCTGGGACCTGAGCTGCCGCGCTTGCGGCACCTGGCACTGCTGGCCGACGACGGTCGTCGCATCGCCCTGACCCGCGCTGGGTTGGTCGTCAGCGATGCGATCTGGCCGCGCGTGCTGCGGCGCTAGTCCGGAGTTTTAGACTCGAGCCTTCGGGCGTATTCCCGGGCCTGCTCGGCAAAGTCGAGCCCCACCGCGGCATGCAGCGCCGCGCGCAAGCGGCGCGTGACCGGTCCGATGGTGCCGTCGCCCACGCGCTGCCCGTTGAAGCTGCGGCCGTGCAGCACGCCGATGCTCGTCGAGGTGACGAACAACTCTGCGGCCGCTGCGGCCTGGGCGACCGTGATATTCGCCTCGCGCCAGGGCGTATCGGTCGTGGCGGCCAGGTGCAAGACCGTGTCGCGCGTGATGCCGGGAAGCAGATTCCGCGGCTCGGGGGTCAGCAGTACGCCGCGCTCGACGATGAACACGTTGCCGCTGGTGCTCTCGGTCAGAAAGCCGTCGGGATCGACCATGATGGGCGTGCTGCCCGCGCAGCGTTCGGCAGCCTGCAGGTTGGCTAGTTGATAGTGCAACCGGCTCCGGGTCTTGATGCCGAGGTCGAGCAGCTCGTGTGGCAAGGCCCGCTGCGGCGGCACCACCAGTTCGATGCCCGTGTCATACGCCGGGGCAAGCTGCGCGAGCTTGCGGAACATCGGAAAGCAACTGATCAACACCGTGGGACGAAGATCCTCCGGCGCGAACGCTTCCTGGAATGCGGCGGCGGGACCACGGGACACGTTGTGAATGATATTCCAGTCGACGCTCGGATCGGCCGTGGGCAAATTGCGCGCAAGCGTCGCTTCCGTGGCTGCACGCAATTCGCCGAGCGACAGTCCCGGATCGATCTGCAGGCACGACAGCGAGTGAAACAGCCGGGCCAGGTGATCGTCGAGGCGATACGGAGCGTGGCGTATCGTCCGCGTGACTTCGAACGCCATGTCGCCCATCGTTAACGCCGAGTCGTAGATCGAGAGCCGGGCCTCGGCCTCGGGCACCAAACGACCGTTCCAATAGACAACGCGTTCGCTCATCCGCGACGGTGCTCCCGGGGTCGGGCTAAGTGGGTTGATCGTCGCTCAACGTGCGCAATTGATCGAGGGTCTCGGCCAGGCTCAGGTTCGCCTGCGGCACGAGAATCTCGACAATGCTCAACTGGGCCACGCCGCGCGGCGCCGACAACTCCTGCTCCTCTTCCTCCAAGGCACTCAGCCAATCGGGCACGTCGAGCCCGACGCCGGTCGGCTGCTCGGTGAACTCGACAAGTTCCTGTTCGAGCTGCTCGACCAGGCCGGTGCCCCCGGTCGACTTGCCCGTTTGTGGATCGATCCTTACGAGCGACAGTAGGGCGCGCACGCGATCGACGGCCAGGGGCCGGGTGAAGTTCTCCGCGATGCGATCGGCCACGGTCGGTAGCCGCACGCCGTATTTGTCAACCAGTTGGCCCAAGCGGCGCCGATGCCAACCGGCAATATCAGCGGTCCGCTCGGCCACGGCTTGCTGCCACAGCTCGGCCGCCTCGGTCCGGCCATGGCGCACGAGCACTTCGTGGGCCTGAAACACCGGGCGCAAGTTCCAGGCGATGCGTTGGTAGTTGGCCTTCAATCGCAGAAAGTCCAAGAGCACGAACAACAGCTCGCCGCGGTCGGATTGCGTGGTGGTGCTGTTGTAGTCGCGGTATTCGACATAGTTCTCCACGACCGCTTCGAGCACGACTTCGAGATGCGAAATGGCCGTGTCGCGCGAAATCCGGCTGTCGAGTTCATCGAGCAGGCGAAACCGGTGTTCGCGCTCCGGGTCGGCGACCAATGCTTCGAGCCAGGCGCCGACGCCTTGGTGCAGAATCGCGCGGACGTGTCCAAAATTGAGAAACCGCTGCGTGAACAGGTCGTGGCCATAGCGCTCGATGAACGACTTGAGCTGATTCCAGCTTTCCTCGTCCGAAACGCGTTCGAGCACCGACAAGCGTAGCGAGCGGCTGTGCTCGAGCCACCGCTGCAGGGCCAGCTCGGTGAGGTGATGCAGCCCGTCGACGATCTCGGCATCCGAGGCATTGTCGCCGGCGCTGCGGAGCAGCCCCTCGACCATGCCCGTGAACCCGAGCTGATACAGCCGGTCGAACTCGGTGACCGCGCCTGCGCCGGGCACAAATTCGCGCTCGATGCGTTGCACGGAAGCCAGGAGCTGGAAAGCCTCGGCGTGCAGGCCGCTGCGAGGCAATGCGACCAGCAGTTGGCGCACGACCTTCAGAACGTGCTGTGCGGCTTGCACCCGTTGTGGGCCACCGCCGCGCGACAAGGGGACATATAACACGGGCTGTTGTTCGAGTACGGCGAGCACTTCGGCGAATCGTGCCTGCGCCACTGCACGATCGGCCAGCGACAAGGCGCGCAATAGGCCGACGACGGGGCGCTCCCAACGGGCGAGTCCCTTGCCGCGTTCGGTCTCGCCCGACGGTTCGGCGCCCGCGGCCCCCAACGATGCGCTGATCACCCGCACGGCGTCGCCATATTCGACGCCGGCCGCGACGATTCGTTCGAGCAGCGCGAGCTTGACCTGGCGGCGGCGGTCGAATTCGACCATGGCCTGCTGATTGCCAGAGAGCGGCTCGAGCGGGTGCCGATGCACGACACGGAGCAGCTCGGCGAGCCGGCGGCGATTCTCCTCGGCACGGCGGCACCAGATGGTCAGCACCTCGCGCTGGGCGTCGTCGATCTGCCCCTTGGTGTTGCGTAGCAGGTTGGCCGAGGCGATTCGCCAGATCCGGGCCAAGGTGACCAGGAAGCCGAGCCGATCACGAATTCGCCCTGCTTCGAGGTCGAGCTCGAACTCCGTCTCGAGACTGCCGGCCTCGAGCAGTTCCGACTCGTTGTCGTCGTCCGTGCTGTCGCGATAGGTGACGTCGTCATAGGCGGCCGAATAGATCCCGTCTTCGTCCTCCTCGGCCTCGCCTTCCTCGCCCCACTCGTTGTGCATCCATTCCCAGAGCTCCTCGCTGGAGATTTCCGGGCCCAGCTCGAAAACGGGAACGTCCCAGTACTCCTCGGCGTTCGCCTCGAAGAAGTCCAAGAGCCGGCACGACTGCTGCCAGCTCTGCCGGACCGCCTCGGGCGACGTAGCGTCGAGCGGCTGGATTTCTTGCACCCAGCGGATCGCGAGATTGTGGAACGAATGCTCGGCGTCGGCCAGTGGCAGCTCGTCGGCCACGCTGAGCCATTGCACGAGCAGCGCCAGGGCCGAGACATGATCGTGCTTGTCCAGCAACGTCTCGACCACGAGGGCAAACGCCTTGGGGGAATCGAACTTGTCGACGTGATTGCGCCAGAAGGCCACGTCGCCGGCAGCGGCGCCCGCCTCGTGCCAGGCCCGCAGTGCGGCGGCCACGTGCACGCCCGATTCCCACAATTCCAGGCCGGAAAAACTGTCAAGGGATTCGACCTCGACCGAAGCAAACTGGTCCCACCACGAGGCCAGAGACTCGGTTTGATCGGCCAATTCGCCGACTAGCGCCGTGTTGCCGGCCGCCGCGGCTTCGCGCATGGCCCGGGTGCAGAGGCCGAAGATCCGCTCGACCAGCTCGATCAACTCGTCGACGCGGTGATCGTGCACCGTGTTTTCGACCGCGGGAAACAGGCTGAAATTCCCGGCAAACCCCAGCATGTTCCAGGGATCGACCAGGGCCCCACAATGAATGGCCCGGTGCAGCAGGTCGATGGCCGCGGTGAGGCGGTTCCGGGCCTCGCCCACTTCGCCTCGCGCCAGTTCATAATGCCCTGCCGTGAGCATGCAGTCGATCTCGCAGCGCATGCGGGCCGAGGCCACTTGCACGACGGCGACCTGTCGCCGCGCCGAATCGGGATATCCCAGCCGGGCAAACAACCCGGCCAGGTGTACGTGTTGCAATTGAATGGCCCGGCGCCGGGCCAAGGCTCGATTCAGATGCTGCCGCGCGCCGGCGAACGGCTGTCGCAGCGAAACGGCCTCGGCCTTCAGCCGGCGACGGTGGTCGGGCGGCAATTGCTCGATCAGCCGCTCATAGAAGCGATCGCGTAGCTGCGCCACCTTGGGAACGAGCGACGCCAGCGTGACGCTCGAATCGTGCGCGGCGGGGCCTGAACCGGTGATGGCCGCCGCCATCAACATGACGCCCGCCAAGACGGCCGCGGCCTCGGCCACGAGTTCCTCGCGCGGCATGGCCCCTTGCAACTCGTCGACGCGTTCCAAGAGCGAATCGAGCGTGACCTGGGTCAACACGAAACGGCGGTAATTGCCCGCGTTGTCGACCAGGTCGGGGTCCCATTGGCCGAAGTGATAGTTCAGCCGCTTGTTTGCCGGATGATCGAAGTCGTAAGCGCGCGGATCGAGCGACAATTCGTCCAGGAGATTGACGTCCAATCCGGCGTTGGTGAGCAGCTCGCTGGGTGTGTCTTGCAGCGTGGCCAACGCCAGGGTGACGATTTCCGCGTAGCGACCGACGGCGACGCCCACGCCGCGAAAGTACAGCGGCACAGGGGCCACGCGCTCGTGGTCGTAGGGCTCGAGCTTCTTGCGTTCCAGGACCGCCAGGGGACGGTAGCCCAGGAACACGTTCAATTGCTCAAGCGCCGTCCGCTGGAGCCGGTCCTGCTCTTCCCAGGGCGGACCCGCCTTCAAATACGCCTCGCAGGCCCGGGCCAGGAACAAGGGGCGGAACAACGCCTCGTCCGGCTGGTGGGCGAGCAAATCGCGATGATGTTGGCGGTAGGCCGGCAGCAGTGACGAAAACACGGCCGCCACGACGGACCGGGCCTGGGCCAGCTCAGCAAACGCGGGTGTGCTGCCTTCGACCTCGTCGATGCGCCGGGCCCACAGGCGGCCCAGGTGGCCCCAGGGCGCCTCCGCACAGCGTGTCGCGGATTTCTTCGATTTCCCCGTCGCGCAGGCCGCTTCGATCGCGGCAAACACGTCGGCCAGTCGGCGCTGAAACTTCTGGTCCGGCGCGCCCGACGAGAAATTCACATAGCCGATCATCTCGTCCAATGCCCCCGCAACGTCGGGGCCGAGCTGATCGAATTGGACCATGGGAAACCCTCGGCATGCGCTAGCCGCCCGTCCGCGGCCCATCGAACCCAAGCCGGCTCAAAGGGGGGTCGCCCGCCGGGGGCTTATTGCCCCGAGACGGCAGACGTCCAGCCGTATCGTAGAAAATGGCAGTAGCGATGGTCTAGGAGGGGGTCGGCCGGGGTGTTTTCGGCCGTTTTCCGTCGACCCTCCCGCAGAGCCCGCATAATGGGAGTCACTGGCACGGCCGGGGCGGCGGTTTGGCGGGCACCACCCTCCGCCTGCGAACGCGGCGTGGCGGGGCTGAGTATGATGGAATCCATCTAGGAGCCCCGTTTCGCCTCGAAGCGGGCGAATCGTCAGCCATTCGTGCCCCCCTGCGAGTTTTCATGCGCACCCGCACCGGTTTCGCGTTCGTTTGCCTCGTGTTGGCACTTGCCGGCCGCCCCGCGGTGGCGGCAGCCCAGGCGGTGGGCCGCAGCGCGGTCATCGCCGAGCCAACCGCCCAGCGGTACGGACTGCATCGCGCCTGGGTCGTGCACGTCGACCTCGATTCTGCGATCGACCGCATCGAACGCGTCCTCGTCGATCGCGATGCGGTGTTTGTCCAGACCGTGCGCGGGGTCGTCCAATGCCTCGACTCGGAGACCGGCGTCAGCCGATGGAGCGTCCGCCTCGCGAATCCCAATCAGCCTTCCTCCGGCGTGGGGGCGAACGACAAATACGCGGCGGTTGCCAATGGCGTGACGCTCTACCTGATCGATCGGGTGACCGGCCAGATCGCCTGGTCGAAAAAGATTCATCACACGCCGGCCCATTCGCCCGCGGTGTCGTTCGAGCGCGTGTTCATGCCCTGCCTCGACGGCACGATGGTTTCGGTGAGCATCGATGAACCGCGGTCGGAAGACCACGCGCAACGTGGATCGGGCATCATCTTCGGCCGGCCGATCGTCACGCCCCACTCGATCGTCTGGGGCACGGAAACCGGCCGCGTCATGAGTTTTTCGCTGGTGCGATTCCAAAACGAATACCAGGTCAAGACCGGCGGCCCCGTGACGGCCGTCAGCTATGGGAACGACGCGGTTTATGCGTCGTCCCGAGACTGGTATGTCTATGCCCTTCGCGATGGCGAAGGCACCGAACTGTGGCGGTTTGCGGCGGGGAACCCGGTTTCGCACGTCCCCGTTCCCGTCGGTGACAGTGTCTATATCCTCGCCGAGCAAGGCGGCATGTTCCGTGTCGCGGCGGCCGATGGCAGCGAACGGTGGTGGTCGCCGGGGATTACCCAACTACTGGCTGCCAACGAGTCGCGTCTCTATGCGGGTGACGAGCACGATCAGCTCACCGTGATCGACGCCAACTCCGGATCACGCCTGGCTTCCGTGCCGGCGGTGGGGCTGACGCTGCGCGTGACGAACGTCACCACCGACCGCATCTACCTGGGCACGGAATCGGGCATCTTGCAGTGCCTCCACGAGATCGGTCGCGACAAACCGCTGGTCCACCAAAAGCTTCCCGATCGTCCCGTGCGACGGCCTTCGCGGATTGGAACCTCGTCGCCGGCCGCAGACGAAGGGGCCCCGGCCGACGAACCCGCCGCTGAGGCACCTGCTGCAGATGACGCACCCGCCGGCGATGCACCCGCCGCTGACGATGCCCCGCCCGCGGATGCACCCGCGGACGAGCCACCCGCAGAAGACGATCCGTTCGCTCCCAAGTGAGCGGCACCTGAGCGGTCTTCTCCTCGCCGGTCAACCAGGGGCATCTTGGACGCGCGCCGCCGCCCCGATACCCTAGGCCGCTTGTGTGCGCGGCCCCGGGCGGCCGGTTCACTCGAGCGTCGCTTCCTTTTCTTTGCTCCGGCCCAACGTCATGGACCTCGGATTCACCATCCTGCTGGGGATTGTTCAGGGCATTACCGAGTTTCTGCCCATCAGTTCCGATGGCCACTTGGCCATTCTCAACGCGCTGTTCCGGCAATACAGCCAACGCACGCTGCCCGATTCCATCACGATGACCATCGCTCTCCACGTGGGCACGCTGGCCAGCGTGTTCGTCGTCTACTGGAATCGCATCTGGCGGCTGCTCTACGAGGACCGGCGCGTCCTGGCCTTGATGGTCGTCGGGACCGTC
The DNA here is from genome assembly GCA_019694435.1 of Pirellulales bacterium. NCBI lineage: Bacteria > Pseudomonadati > Planctomycetota > Planctomycetia > Pirellulales > Pirellulales bacterium. The sequence continues at coordinate 3,643 of JAIBBZ010000017.1, read as the reverse complement.
CCGGCCGTCGTGCTGGGGCTGCCGCTGCGGCACTACGGCAAAGAGTTTCTCGAAAGCCCCCTGGCCGCCGGCTGCTTCCTGCCGGTGACGGGCCTGGTGCTGCTGTGGTCGTCGCGTTTTCCGTCGGGTCCGACGCTGTATCCGAACATCTCGTTCAAGCAGGCGCTGGTGATCGGACTGTTTCAAGCCACGGCGATCTTGCCGGGCATTTCGCGCAGCGGCACGACGATTACGGCCGGGCTGATGATGGGCCTCTCGCGTGAATCGTCGGCCACGTTTTCATTCCTGCTGGTGATTCCGGCGATCGTCGGCGCGGCGGTGCTCGAAATCGCCGAACTGGCGTTGGGCGGCGCGACCGTTTCCGACTCGCCCGGCACGCTCGCCTTGGGGGCGCTCGTGTCGTTTGTCGTCGGCGTAGCGGCCCTGACGCTGCTGCTGCGCCTTCTGAACCGCGGGCGCTTCGCCCAATTCGCCTGGTGGTGCATCCCGGTCGGGATGCTCGCAGTCATCTGGCAACTTTCGCTGCGGTAGAGGCGCATTGCATGTTTGAATCCGTTCAGCGAACTCCTCTGACCGTTATTCAGGGCCCAAGTGCTGACGCCAAACACCAATTCCATCGCGTGAATACGGACCGCAGTGAAACATCCGACCGTTGTGCGAACCGGCTGGTTGCGCGTGTTGCTTGACAAGGGCTTATTGCCCCCCTACTCTCGCGATTGGTTTCTCGATCTTCTCTTGAAGATGTTGCCCGTGAACGCACCGCATTCCCGCCAGGCCTGAACTGCCTGGCGGCAAATCCTACGCAAGCGACCAAGCCCGTGGATCTGGCGTGGCGCGAGCGGTGCAACGATCGGCTTCGGTTCTTCGCCAGGCATCTCGCCTGGAGCGATCTGCCCGGCAGCGAAGCGTTCGCATCTCGCCCCCTTCCGGCAAGGAACGGCTCGCGCCTTGGTCGCCCGTCGGCGATGCCCTGACACAGGCGTCGTGGCATCCCTGAAGTTGCTGTGCGTTGCTTACGATACAAAGGGGACACGATCATGATCCGCGCAGCGCTACGTCGTTGCCTCCTCTGGTTTGGGGCGACGCTGGCCGTCCTCGGCCTCGCTTCCGGAACGCTGTTGGCCGACAACCATCGCACGGCCGACTATTGGACCTATCGACTGGTGGCGGATGCCGACCAACTCGGGCTGAGCTCTCTCTACGGCCCGCTCCACCTCAACGATCGTGGTTCGTTGCTGTTCGTCGGCGTCGATTCCAACGGCGTCGAGGGCCTGTATCTCAGCCGCCGCGGCATGGTGTCGACGATTTACTCGGACGGCGACGTGCTTCCCTCGGGCGGCGTCGTGACCACGATGGGCGAGCAGCAGTTGAACAACCTGGACCAGGTCCTGTTTCCGGGCGCCGACTCGCCCACGGTCTACAACCTGTGGGACAACGGCACCACGACCCAGGTGACGATTGGCTCCACGACCGGCAACCCACTGACCGAAGCGTTCGCGGTTCCCTCGTTGAACGACGCGGGACAAGTCCTGGCGCTGGGCGCCACGGCCAGTGTTGCGCATGGGCTGTTTTTGTCCGACGTCAGCGGCGCGGGGCCCACGACAGTGACGACGTCGAACTCGGTTCCCAACTTCGTGCGTCCGCAGATCGATCAGCAGGGCAACGTCTACACCTTGCGTTTTCAGAGCGGCGTGGCCGCCTTGACGCGCTACGACGCGGTCTCGAGCAATGCGGTCGACGTCTACAACTCGGCAACGGATGCCCTCGGGTGGCCATACGGATTCGACGTGAACGCAGCGGGGCAGGTCTTGTTCAATGCTCCCTGGTTCTCGGCAGGTTTCGCGTTCCCACACACGGTTTACTTGGCCGACGAAACCGGAATCACGCCCGTAGCAACTCGCAACTTCGGCGGACCTGGCTTCGATCCCCTAGTCGACGGCACGGTGAGCGAGCCGGCGATCAACGATTTCGGCCAGATGGTCTATGTGGCCGAAAACGTCGAGGCGGGTGTCCGGTTTATCGACAACGGTCAGGACGTGGGACTGCTCACTTCGGGCGATGCGATCGACGGTCGCCAGGTAGTTGCCGTGGACTTCACGCATCAAGGTTTCAACAACCACGGTCAACTGGCCCTCGCGGTCGTCACGCAATCGCTTGTTGCCGGCCCGGGAGATCCCTTGCAATCGTTGCTCTACGTAGCCACGCGGCCCGAGCTCGAAGACTGCACCTTGGAAGTCATCGACGACGAATCGTCTCTGAATGTCAGCCTGATCGCGGGTGCAGATCCCATCAGCCAGGTCGTTCACAGCTCGCTCGAGGGACACCTCGACACGACCATCGAACTGATCCCGCACTCGACGCCTGAAAACATCGATGCGTTTTACATCAACGCTTCCCTGCTGACCGCACCGGATGCCTCAGGGGTGCTCGATCTAGGCGGACTAGGAACGGTTACGTTCAACATGACTGGCGCCCAGATCCGAATCTCGGCCGACGAGCGTATCGAGCTCGATTTGGCCGACATGTCTTTTTCGACCGCGGGCATTCGATTCCAGACAGTCGCCGGCCAAATCGATTACGATTCGATGGGGCCGATTCACGATCTGGTCGGCTCGGATTCGTTTCCGCTCGACGGGGCCGTGAACGCACTGGGCAGCGACGAAATCCGCGGCCACTTCGAGGGAGTGCCGGATGGGCACGGCGGCCTCAAGTACCGGCTGGTATTTCCCTACGCGTTCGACGTGCCGTTTGAAGGCTTCGAGCCCTTTGGCGCGCGTCTCTCGGGCCAGGTTGTCGCCGAATGCCTGGTCGCCGTGCCCGAGCCGAGTGGGATTGTGCTGCTGGGGATGGGCGCCGTAGGCCTGCTGATGCGCGAACTACGGCGGAGACGCCGCCTGGCGCCGCACGACGCCGGAGCGTAACGCCGCCCGAGTCGACGCGTGGACGACCGGTCGATCGCCTGCCGGCCCACGCTACCGGCGTCCTTGCAGCCCGAATCGCAGGGGTGTCCGGCACTATCGAGACTCGACCGCCCCGAGGAGCCAATTTCTGCCGCAAGCCAGGGGCTTTTTCAGGCCAGGCGTGAGGGGGGAAGGCACGCCCGGCCACCAGGCAGCCGTGGCCCCGGCCCCAAAGTTCTCCTATAATTGTGCCGAAGAGAGATTGCTTACGGCACTTCGTGCCCGTCGGGGGCGAAATGGTATCGACCGGACAGCTAGAAGTGTTGGTGGCGTGTCGTGGTTGGTCAGTTGGCCACGTTAAAAGCTGACCGCATCTTCAATTGCCGAAGATTCGTTTGCTCTGGCTGCCTAAACACAGGTAGTCCCGACTGCGGGCCTTAGTCGGAGAGGCCCAAAAGTCGGACGCTAAATCCGAATCGCCTTGGTTCACTGCTGGGCACGGCCAAGGCTAAAACAAGTTCCCGGATAGCCGCTGCCCAACCCGGCCGGTAGGGGAGCCGCGGCGAAGGAGTAAATCAACCCGGCTACACACGTAGAAGCCGACATGGAAATGTCGCGGGACGCGGGTTCGATTCCCGCCGCCTCCACTATTTGCCAATTGTGACTCTGGATGAGCCTCGGCGTCATCCAACGCCAAAAGCCCTTCCCCGGAAGGGCTTGCGTCGTTTATGGATTCAGCGCCA